>NCDQ01000510.1 GCA_002280275.1 Caulobacter vibrioides
CTGGGGCCGAAACGTAAGCCGCATCCAGCGCCTTAACGGTCTGGATCTTTTCAAAGTGGGCCAGGATCCTAGCGCCAGCGTCATAGATATTGCTGGCGAACTGTCGCACGTCGCTTGAGACGGTCTTGGTCGCCATAATGACCGAAGAGAACCCCATGACCGCGTTCAGTTGGGTGCGGAACTCGTGATTGATGCCGCTCAGAAAGCCTTGCCGGGCGTTATCGGCCTGAGCGGCCCTGAGTTGTTCGCGGCTGAGATCCACCGCCACTTGCTGCAGGGTGGCGGACTGGCGCCCAATCAAGGCGTTCTGCAGAGTCAGGCGCTGGTTGGCGGTCTGCAACTGGCTGTGATCGCGCTCGATCGCCAGCAGCATCACCAGCAGCGTGGAGGCCGAGGTGAACGCCAGCGCCAGGGTCGTGTACATGAACAGGCTGTCGAAGTCCGCAATGGCCACCGGCCGCCAGACGGCAAGCAAGCCACGACCCACGCACACATAGAAGAAGGCGCGGCCAAGCAGACCTTCGCGGCGCAGGATCGCGCCCTCCCAGAAATAGACCAGCAACTGGACGATGGAGGACATCATCAGGCCGTAGTCGGGGGACACGACGTTGAAGATCCCGATCAGGGTCAGCGCGCCGATCGAAACCATGGCGGCCAGCGACTCCACCATCTTCGCCTTGACATAGCGAAGGCTGCCGACCGCGTGGAAGTAGTAGAAAAGGCCTAGGCAGACCAGGGACAAGGTCTGGCTGGCCACAACCGGCAACAGGAGCGGACCAGGCTCCCAAAGACTCAGCGCGCCAAACCCGATCGCAGCCGTCAACGCGGCGTACGCAATTCCCCAGTCCCGGAAATGCGGCGCGCCGCTGTTGTAACGATAGAGCGTCAAAAAGGCTGGAGCGCTCAACGCGACGGGCGCAACGCCCATCAGCGTGAACACGAAAACATAGCCCCCCGCCGCCTGCATGTTCGCTCACCTCCGGTGAGGTGTCTCGAACGTGAGCCCCGCCGTAGCGAAAACCGTATCGCGGCTACTTCGAATAGTGAAGATTCGTCGTCACACTCGCGCTCGGGACGACCCCGACTGAAAGAGACGGGGAGCTTCCCCTACGCCGCCAGCCGCTCCAGATCGCGCAGCATCGAGGCCATGGCCTCGCCGGCGGGCTTGCCGTCGCGGGCGTAGTGGCCGGTCTCGAAGGCCTGGACCAGCTCGGCGCGGGCGCGGCTGACGCGGCTCTTCACCGTGCCGACGGCGACCCCGATCATCTCGGCCGCCTCTTCATATGAGAACCCGCCGGCCCCGATCAGGATCAGCGCCTCGCGCTGGTTCTCTGGCAGCATCATCATCGCCTGACGCAGGTCGTCCAGGGCGATGGCGCTGTCGAAATTGGTGTTGGCCACCAGGGTGCGCTCGGCCATCTCCTGGTCCAGCGCCACCGAGCGCCAGCTGCGGCGCTTGTCGGAATAGAACTGGTTGCGCAGGATCATGAAGGTCCAGGCCTTCATGTTGGTGCCCATGGTGAAGCTCTTGCGGCTGGCCCAGGCCTTGGCCACGGCCTCCTGCGCCAGATCATCGGCCGCCGCCGCATTGCCGCACAGCGAACGCGCGAAGGCCCGCAGATGCGGGATCAAGGCGACCAGGTCACGCTCGAAGCTCTTCTCGGTCTGCTGGTCCATGGGGCGGCCTCCTCGACAGTTGCTCGACCTTAACAACGTCCGGGCGAGGGGGAGGTTCCGCAGGAGAACGACGGTTGGTGAAATGAGGGCGGCCGCGGCCGCTCACGCCTTCTTTGCATCGAAGGCCGCTCGTGCGGCCTCGATGCGTTCGATGTTCTTCTCCGCCCACATCCAAACCCCACAGAAGGCCTCGGCC
>NCDQ01000072.1 GCA_002280275.1 Caulobacter vibrioides
TTTCGCCGATGCCCGTGCGGGATGCGGTGCGCCGGCTCGTGGCCGAGCGAGCCCTGGCGATCAACCCGGCCAATAAGCGTCTGTCCGTGCCGTCGCTGACTGCGGACCGCTTGGAACAGCTGTCCCTGGCCCGGCTCTGGGTCGAGCCTGAGCTGGCCGCGCGCGCTGCGATGCGGGCGGACACCGGGCTCGTCCGTCAGCTTCAAGCTATCGACGCCGACCTCGACGAGGCGCTACGGCTGGGGGACGTCGACCGCTATATGGCCGCCAACCATGCCTTCCACTTCGCCCTGTACGAACGGGCAGGAGCGGACGTTCTGCAGGCGATGGCGGGCGGGCTCTGGCTGCAGATCGGACCGTTCATGCGGGTGGTGTTTGGTCGTGTCGGCGCCGACGTGCTTGTCGCTGACCGCCATGCCGAGGCGATCGAAGCGATCAGGAGCGGCGACGCGGAAGGCGCCCGTCGCGCTATCGCTGCTGACCTTTCCGAAGGCATGGACAAGATGCGCATCGCCGTCGAGGCGGCCGGCTAGCCCGAGTGCTTGACAGGCCGCCTTAGGCGTAAAACTGTGATCACAACAGTATGGATTGCCCCGCGTGACCCTTCCCGCCGATATCGCCGAGCGCCTCGCCAAGCTCGCGCCGCCCAGCCAGGCGGTGATCGACGGCGCCTTGGTCGAGGCGGCGTCGGGCGCGACCTTCCACAATGTCTCGCCGCGTGACGGGCAGGTGCTGAACCTCGTCACGGCCTGCCAAGCCGAGGATGTCGACCGTGCGATCGCCGGCGCGCGCGCCGCGTTCGAGGACGGTCGCTGGCGCGATCAGGGGCCGCGCCAGAAGAAGGCGGTGCTGTTCCGTCTGGCCGAACTGATGGAGCGCGACGCCGACGAGCTGGCGCTTCTGGAAAGCCTGGATGTCGGCAAGCCGATCAGCGACGCGCGAAACGTCGACGTGCCCCTCGCGATCAACACCTGCCGCTGGTACGCCGAGGCGCTGGACAAGGTCTATGGCGAGGTCGGCGCTTCGCCGGCGGATCGCCTGAGCTATGCGGTCCACGAGCCGTTGGGCGTAATCGGCGCGATCGTGCCGTGGAACTTCCCGCTGCACATGGCGATGTGGAAAGTCGCCCCGGCCCTGGCCATGGGCAATTCGGTGGTGCTCAAGCCTGCCGAGCAGTCGCCGCTGACCGCGCTGAAGCTGGGGGCGCTGGCGCTCGAGGCGGGGCTGCCGCCAGGCGTGCTGAACGTCGTTCCTGGCCTCGGCGGCGTGGCCGGCGAGGCGCTGGCCCTGTCGATGGATGTCGACATGATCGCCTTCACCGGTTCAGGGCCCGTGGGGCGTCGGCTGATGGAGTATTCGGCGCGCTCGAACCTCAAGCGTGTCTCGCTGGAACTGGGCGGCAAGTCGCCCCAGATCGTCTTCGCCGACTGCCCCGACCTGGAGGCCGCCGCCCAGGCCGCCGCCTGGGGCGTGTTCTATAACCAGGGCGAGGTCTGCACCGCCGCCTCGCGCCTGCTGGTCGAAGCCTCGATCAAGGACGCCTTCCTGGCGCGGGTGATCGAGGTCGCCAACGGCATGAAGGTCGGCGACCCGCTGGACCCGTCGACCCAGTTCGGCGCCATGGTCAGCGAGCGGCAGATGAAAACCGCGCTCGACTATATCGCCACCGCCGACAGCCAGGGCGCGCGGCGCGTGCTGGGCGGCCAGCGCGTGCGCCAGGAGACCGGCGGCTTCTATGTCGAGCCCACCATCTTCGATCAGGTGCGGCCCGATCACACCCTGGCGCGCGAAGAGGTGTTCGGCCCGGTCCTGGGCGTGATGACCTTCCAGTCCGAAGACGAGGCGATGCGTCTGGCCAACGACACCGTCTACGGCCTGGCCGCTGGGCTCTGGACCGCTGATGTCAGTCGCGCGCTGCGCGGCGCGCGACGGTTGAAGGCGGGGCTTGTCTGGGTCAATGGCTGGGACGCCTGCGACATCACCATGCCATTCGGGGGCTTCAAGCAGTCAGGCTTCGGCCGTGACCGCAGCCTTCATGCGTTGCACAAGTACGCCGACCTGAAGTCGGTGTCCGTGACGCTGAGGTGAGCCGCATGACCGCCCTGACCCTTGTTGAAACCGAAGCCTTGATCGACGGCCGTTGGGTCCGGGGCGAGACGACCTTCGACGTGTTCAATCCCGCCGATGAAGCCGTGATCGCCAAGGTCGCGGACCTTGGTGCGGAAGAGACGAGGCTGGCGATCGACGCCGCCCATCGCGCCTTTCCGGCCTGGGCCGCCAAGACCGCCAAGGAGCGCGGCGCGATCCTGCGCCGGTGGAGCGACCTGATCCTCGCCCACGCCGATGAACTGGCGCGGCTGATGACCGCCGAGCAGGGCAAGCCGCTGGCCGAGGCCAAGGGCGAAGTGGTTTACGGGGCGTCGTTCATCGACTGGTTCGCCGAGGAGGCCAAGCGCGCCTACGGCCACACGATCCCGACGCCCATGCCCGGCAAGCGTCTGGCCTCGGTCAAGCAGCCCGTGGGCGTCTGCGCGGCCATCGCGCCGTGGAACTTCCCGATCGCCATGATCACCCGCAAGGTCGGCCCGGCGCTGGCGGCGGGCTGCACCGTGGTGGTTAAGCCGGCGGCCGAGACGCCGCTTTGCGCGCTCGCCATCGCGCGTCTCGCCATCGAGGCGGGCGTGCCGACGGGGGTGCTGAACATCGTCACGACGACGCGCTCCAGCGAGGTCGGCAAGGTCCTGTGCGACGACAGCCGAGTGCGCAAACTGTCGTTCACCGGCTCCACGCCGATCGGCAAGGTGCTGTACCAGCAGTGCGCCGGCACGATGAAGAAGCTCTCGCTGGAACTGGGCGGCAACGCGCCCTTCATCGTCTTCGACGACGCCGACCTGGAGGCCGCCGTCGACGGCGCCATCGCCAGCAAGTATCGCAACGCCGGCCAGACCTGCGTCTGCGCCAACCGCCTTCTGGTGCAGTCCGGCATCCACGACGCCTTCGCCGCCCGGCTGGCCGAAAAGGTCGCCGCGCTGAAGGTGGGCCCCGGCACAGGTGAGGGCGTTCAGATCGGTCCGCTGATCAACGAAAAGGCCCTGACCAAGGTGGTGGGTCTGGTCAGCGGCGCGGTGCAGGGCGGGGCCGAGGTGCTGACTGGCGGCGATGTCCATGGCTTGGGAGGGCTATTCTATCAGCCGACCGTGCTGGTCGGCGCGACGCCGGAGATGCGGATCTTCCAGGAGGAGATCTTCGGGCCCGTCGCGCCGATCGTGAAGTTCGAGACCGAGCAGGAGGCGATCGAGCTGGCCAACGCCACGCCCTTTGGCCTGGCGGCCTATTTCTACAGTCGCGACGTCGGACGCTGCTGGCGCGTGGCCGAGCAGATCGAGGCCGGCATGGTCGGGATCAACGAGGGCCTGATCTCCACCGAGGTCGCGCCGTTCGGCGGGGTGAAGGAGTCGGGCCTGGGCCGCGAAGGCGCTTCCGAAGGGCTCGTTGAGTATCTGGAGACCAAGTACCTGTGTTTCGGCGGGGTGGGATGATCACCGACCTCGCCCGACCTCTGTCTGACCTCCTCGCCGCCGAGCGCGCGCGCTTCACGGCCGAGCATCCGCGCTCGGTCGCCATGGCCAAGGCGGCGGGCGCCCACTGGCGGGGCGGCGCGCCGATGCACTGGATGAACGACTGGGCCAGCCCGTCGCCGATCTTCGCCGCCCAGGGCGTCGGGGCTCAGATCACCGACGTCGACGGCAAGCTCTATGACGACTTCTGCCTGGGCGATACGCCGTCGATGTTCGGGCACGGCGATCCGTCCGTCGCCGCCGCCGTCGCCGATCAGATCAAGCGCGGGGCGGGCTTCATGCTGCCGACCGCGTCGGCCGCGATCGTCGGCAAGCTGCTCTCCGAGCGCTTCGGCCTGCCGCTGTGGCAGGCGGCGACCACGGCCAGCGACGCCAACCGCGCGGCGATCCGCTGGGCGCGGGCGGTCACCGGCCGGCCGGTGATCCTGGTGTTCGACGGCTGCTACCACGGCATGGTCGACGACGCCTTCGTGGTGCTGAAGGACGGCGCCCCGGTGATGAAGCCAGGTCTGTTGGGGCAGGTACACGACCTGACCGCCACCACCCGCGTCGTCCCGTTCAACGACTTGGCCGCCCTGGAAGCCGCTCTGGCGCCCGGCGATGTCGCCGCCGTCCTGGCCGAGCCGGTGATGACCAACTGCGGCATGATCCTCCCTGAGCCCGGCTTCCTGGAGGCGTTGCGTCGCCTGACGCGCGGGGCCGGAACCCTGCTGATTATCGACGAGACCCACACGATCTCGACTGGCCCCGGCGGCTACACCCGCGCCCATGGCCTGGAGCCCGACGTCTTCGTCCTGGGCAAGGCGGTCGCCGGCGGCGTGCCGGCGGCGGTCTGGGGCGTCACCGCCGAGCTTTCGGCGCGGATGGATGAGGCTCAGCGAAGGATTGGTCCTGGCCAGTCGGGCATCGGGACCACCTTGTCGGGCAACGCCCTGGCCATGGCGGCCATGCGCGCCATGCTCACCGAAGTCATGACCGAGGCGGCCTATGGCAAGATGCTGGCCGGCGCCGATCGGCTGGTGGCCGGCCTGCGCGGCGTGATCGCGGCGCGGAAACTCCCCTGGTCGGTGGTCCATGTTGGGGCCCGGGTGGAACTGGTTTTCGCCGATCCCCCACCAAAAAACGCCGCCCAGATGCGGAAAGTGCTGGACCACGAGGCGGTGGAAGCGCTGCATTTGTGGCTGATTAACCGGGGCGTCCTGATCGCGCCCTTCCACAACATGATGCTGGTCTCGCCCGTCACCGAAGACGCGGCGATCGACCGACTGGTCGCGGCCGTCGACGGCTTCGCGGCGGCGACGGGGGAACGATGAGCGCTGTAGCCGACATCCAGGAGTGCCGCGACTTTCTCGCGGCCCATCCGCAGGTGAAGTTCGTCGAGGTGTTCTTCACCAGCATGACCGGCGTGCCGCGCGGCAAGCGGCTACGGGTGCACGAACTGGAGGCCATCTATGAGTACGGCCGTTTCCTGCCCGGCTCGGTGCTGGTGGTCGACACCAATGGCGCGGATTGCGAGGACACGGGCCTGGTCTGGGAAGACGGCGACGCCGACCGCCGGGCGCGGCCCGTGCCGGGAACCCTGACCCTGGCGCCGTGGCTCGGTCCCGACGTGGCCCAGGTCATGCTGTCGCTGTATGAGCTGGACGGAACGCCAAACGACCTCGACCCGCGCCATGTGCTGCAGCGGGTGCTTGACCGCTACGCCGCCGATGGCCTGACGCCGGTCGCGGCCTGCGAGCTGGAATACTACCTCGTCGATCTGCAGCGTGGGCCGAACGGCGAGTTGCTGCCGGCCAAGTCGCTCCAGACCGGCCTGCGGCCGACCGGCATCCAGGTCTATGGCCTGCCGGAACTGGAGGCCCACGCCCCGTTCCTGCGCGAGCTTTGGGATGTCGCCGACACGATCGGCGTGCCGCTGGAGGGGGCGATCTCGGAGTTCGCGCCGGGGCAGGTGGAGCTGACCCTCAAGCACAAGCCCGACGCCCTGCGCGCGGCCGACGACGCAGTGCTCTACAAGCGCGCCGCCAAGGGCGTGGCCCTGCGTCATGGTATCGAGGCCACCTTCATGGCCAAGCCCTGGAGCGACCGCGCTGGCAACGGCTTCCACGTCCATCTCAGCGTCAACGACGCGGACGGAAACAACCTCTGCGCCAGCGAGGACCTCGAAGGCTCGGACCTGCTCAAGCAGGCGATCGCCGGCATGAAGGTCCTGCTCGGCGAGGGGATGGCGATCCTGGCGCCCAACGCCAACAGCTACCGCCGGTTCAAGGCCAACTCTTATGCCCCGGTGGCGCCGACCTGGGGCGTCAACAACCGGACTGTCAGCCTGCGCGTACCCGCTGGTCCGCCCAAGACCCGTCACGTCGAGCACCGGGTGGCCGGCGCTGACGGCAATCCGTATCTCGTCCTCGCCGTGCTGCTGGCCAGCGCCCACCACGGCATCAAAAACAAGCTGGACCCGGGTCCGGCGGTGGTCGGCGACGGCTATGCGGCGGCCGCCAAGGAGAACATCCGCCTGCCCAACAACTGGTTCGCGGCGGTGGACCTGTTCGAGCAATCGACGGTGCTGCGCGACTATCTTGGCGACCGTTTCGTGGACATGTTCGTCTCTGTGAAGCGCACCGAACAGGCGCGTTTCTTTGAGGTCGTCACCGAACTGGATTTCGACTGGTATCTCCGCAACGCCTGAGGGCGCTGCGATGTAGCGTGAAGTCAACCCGGGGCCTGGGCCCCGCATTTAACGAAGCGATAGGGGAGTTTCGAGACGATGAGCACGATCACCCAGCGAGGACTCAATAAGGCGGGCCTGAGCCGCCGCTCGCTCCTGACCGCCACCGGCGCCGCCGCGATCGGTCTGACCTTCACCGCCTGCGGCGAGAAGCCCAAGGCCGCGCCGGGCGCCGAGGAGGCCAAGCTCAACTTCTACAACTGGGACACCTACATCGGTGAAACCACGCTCGGTGACTTCAAGAAGGCCACCGGGATCGACGTGAACATGAGCCTGTTTGCGACCAATGACGAACTGTTCGCCAAGCTCAAGGCCGGCAATCCGGGCTTCGATGTCGTGGTGCCGTCGAACGAGTTCGTGACGCGGATGAGCCAGGGCGGCCTTCTGGAGCCGCTGGATCACGCCAAGATCCCGAACATGAAGAACATCGACCCGTCCTTCCTGAACCCTGAGTTCGATCCGGGGCGGAAGTTCTCGATGCCCTACACCTGGCTGCTGCTGGGCATCGGCTACCGCAAGAGCAAGGTCAAGGGCGTGCCCGACAGCTGGAAGTGGCTGTTCGACAGCGACCAGTACAAGGGGCGCATCGCCCTGCTGTCGGAAAGCGCCGACCTCGTGCGCCTCGCGGCCAAGTATATGGGCCACTCGGTCAACAATATCCCGGCGGATATGCTGCCGAAGATCGAGCAGATGCTGATCAAGCAGAAATCCTTCGTGAAGGCCTTCCACGACGACAACGGCCAGGACCTGTTGCTGTCGGGCGAGGTGGATCTGGTGCTCGAGTACAATGGCGATATCGCCCAGGCGATGAAGGAGGATCCCGACCTCGACTTCGTCGTGCCCAAGGAGGGCAGTCTGATCAACTCCGACACCCTGTGCATCCCGAAAGGCGCGCCGCGGCCGAACAACGCCCACGCCTTCATCAACTACCTGCTGGACGCGCAGGCCGGGGCCGAGATCAGCAAGACGATCCTGTACCCGACCCCGAACGCGGCGGCCAAGGCCCTGATGCCGGACGACTACAAGAGCAACCCGGTGATCTTCCCGCCCGCCGACGTCATGGCCAAGTGCGAGTACGGGGCCTTCGAAGGCGCCGAGAAGGCCAGCCAATACGAGGAGCTGATCACCCGAGTGCGGGCGGCTTAAGGCGCGACGAGGAAATAGTTCCTCCCCCGCGCTGCGGGGGAGGTGGCCCAGAGGGCCGGAGGGGGCAGTTCCGCCAACCTCCAGATAGCCCCCTCAGTCGCTCCGCGACAGCTCCCCCGCAGTGCGGGGGAGCATCTTCAAGGACGAGCTCCATGGAACAATCCTGGAAACAGGCGAAAGCCGTGTTCGCCGCGGCGCTGGGACCGCCGCTGGTGTGGCTGGCGCTGTTCTTCCTCGCGCCCATGGCGATCGTCTGGGCCTATAGCTTTGGCCACAATGTCGGGCTAACCGACATCGCCATCAGCGGCACGTTCCACAACTATGCGCGCGCCATCGAGCCGCTGTACCTGAAGATCTTCTTGAAGTCGGTCTGGGTGGCGGGCCTGACCACGGGCCTGTGCCTGGTGATCGGCTTCCCGGTCGCCCTGGCCATCACCTTCGCCTCGGACAAGGCCAAGGCCTGGTTGCTGCTGCTGATCATGCTGCCGTTCTGGACGAACCTCTTGATCCGCACCTACGCCCTGATCGCCGTGCTGCGCACCGAGGGCTACGTGAACCAGGGCCTGGAATGGCTTTGGAAAGGCGGAAGCGGTCTGGCCGCGCTGGTCGGCCTGCAGCCGCTGGGCGACTTCCAGCCGCTGGAGCTTCTGCACAACAATTTCGCGGTGATCCTGGGGCTCGTCTATGTGCACCTGCCCTTCATGGTGCTGCCGCTCTATTCGGCGCTGGATCGCCTGGACAAGTCGCTGCTGGAAGCCAGCCTGGATCTCGGGGCGGGGCATCTGCGCACCCTGTTCAAGGTGGTCGTGCCCCTGGCTATCCCGGGCATCGCCTCGGGCGTGCTGATCACCTTCATTCCTGCGCTCGGCGCCTATCTGACGCCGGACCTGCTGGGCGGCCCCGACAGCCAGATGATCGCCAACATCATCGAGCGCCAGTTCAAGCGCGCCAATGACTGGCCGTTCGGCGCGGCCATGTCCTTCCTGCTGATGTACCTGACCTTCATCGCCATCGCGATCCAGGCGGTGCTGAACCGGAAAACGCCGGAGGCCAAGGGATGAGCGCCTTCAACCCGATCCAGATTCAGGCCGTGAGATCGGGGTGTTCGCGCCTTCCGATCGCGCCCGCTGATCCAGCGCTCGTGTGTTTGATCTGGACCCCGGCATTCGCCGGGGAGACGGGAGAGGGGAATGCGCATGGCTAAGCGAAGCGCCCCCGGTCCTCTCGAGTACCTGCGTCGCTGGCAGATGCAGGCGTGGCTGGCGGCCGTGTTCATCTTCCTCTACGCGCCGCTGATCGCGCTGATGGCGTTCAGCTTCAACGACAGCAAGCGCAACATCGTCTGGAAGGGCTTCACGCTCAAATATTACGAGAAGCTGTTCAACAACTCCGAGTTGCTCGAGGCGTTCGGCAACAGCCTGACGATCGCGGCGGCGTCGACGGTGATCAGCCTCTTCCTGGGCGCGGCCGTGGCCCTGGCGCTGTGGCGGTTCCGCTTCCCGGGCAAGACGGCGGTGGACGGGGCGATGGCCCTGCCGATCGTGGTGCCGGAGATCTGCATGGGCGTGGCCATGCTGGTGTTCTTCGCCAAGGTGCTGCCCTGGCCGCAGGGGATGCCGTGGCCGCTGAACTTGGGCGCGATCATCATCGCCCACGTCTCGTTCTCGTTCCCGTTCGTGGCGGTGGTCGTGCGCGCGCGGATGGCCAGCTTCAACCGCGAGATGGAGGAAGCGGCCCGCGATCTTGGGGCGGGCGAGTTCCGCACCATCAAGGACGTGATCCTGCCGCACATGGCCCCGTCCCTGATCGCCGGCGCGCTCCTGGCCTTCACGCTGAGCCTGGACGACTTCGTCATCACCTTCTTCACCGCCGGTCCCGACACGGTGACCTTCCCGGTGAAGGTCTATTCGATGGTCCGCTTCTCGGTGACGCCCGAGGTCAATGCGGCCTCGACGGTTCTGATCGTGCTGACCGTGCTGCTGACGGCGGCGGCGCTGAAACTGCAAGGCAACCCCGCGGCGGCGGCGGGACACGGGGCGGGGGACGGCAAATGACCAGTCTCTTCTCTCCGACCCTCCCGGCGAATGCCGGGACCCAGATTCAGCCTGAGCTTTTGCCCTTCCTGGCTACTCCCAGCCCTACGATCTGGGCCCCGGCATTCGCCGGGGATGTCGGGATTTTGTGTGTCGGGGGACCTTCGGAATGAGCGCGAAACCCATCATCACCTTCGAGAACGTCACCAAGCGCTTCGGCAAGCTGGCCGCCGTCGACAACGTGTCGCTGACCGTCAATGAGGGCGAGTTCTTCGCCCTGCTGGGGCCGTCGGGCTGCGGCAAGACCACCTTGCTGCGGATGCTGGCCGGCTTCGAGACGCCCACCGAGGGGCGGATCCTGATCGATGGCCAAGACATCTCCAACGTGCCGCCCAACAAGCGGCCGGTGAACATGGTGTTCCAGTCCTATGCGGTGTTCCCGCACATGACTGTCGCTGACAACGTCGCCTACGGCCTGAAGGTCGACAACGTGCCCAAGGCCGAGCGCGAGGCCCGTGTCGCCGAGGCGCTGGAGCTGGTGCAGCTGGGCGGCCTGGGCGGGCGCAAGCCTGACCAGCTGTCGGGCGGCCAGCGCCAGCGGGTTGCCCTGGCCCGCGCTTTGGTCAAGCGTCCCCGCGTGCTGCTGCTGGACGAGCCGCTGTCGGCCCTGGACGCCAAGCTACGCGAGCAGATGCGCACCGAGCTGTGCACCCTGCAGGAGAAGGTCGGCATCACCTTCATCATGGTCACTCACGACCAGGACGAAGCCCTGGCCCTGGCGTCGCGCTGTGCGGTGATGAGCCGCGGCGTGCTGCAGCAGGTGGCCACGCCCAGCGACCTCTATGAGTTCCCCAACAGCCGCTTCGTCGCCGACTTCATCGGCCAGGTGAACTTGTTCGAGGGCGTGCTGGCGGTCGACGAGCCCAGCCACGCGGTGATCAAGTCGCCGGACCTGCCGGTCGATATCTTCCTGGATCACGGCGTCACCGGGCCGCGCGGCGGCACGGTGTGGGCGGCGATCCGTCCCGAGAAGATCGAGCTGCACAAGAAGACCGACGACACCCCGCCCAATCTCGGCGACGCCCCGAAGGGGACCAACGCGGTGGAGGGCGTGATCAAGCACGAGGCCTATCTGGGCGGCTCGTCCACCTATGAGGTTGAGATCGCGGGTGGTCGCCG
>NCDQ01000511.1 GCA_002280275.1 Caulobacter vibrioides
AACGTCTCGGCGGTCGCCACCACGTTGTTCCTGGGCGGCTGGCGCGCCCCGTGGCCGATCAGCGCGATCGGCGGCGGCTACTTCGGCGATGCCGCTGCCCATGATCCCCGAACCCAGCACGCCCACTCCCGCTGCGACCGCCAGCCAGCCTCGCGTACGCCAGACCATCGTCGGCTCCTGCACATACAAATTCCGAGGGGAGTCTGAGGCCTAGGCCCTACGACAGCGTTAAGAGCGGCGGACCAATTCGGCACAGTTCGCGGCGGCGCCGACCTTCCCCTGCAAGCCTGACGACAGGCGAACAAGGATCGAAGGCCATGGCCATGTTCCATAGCAACACACATCGGGTGATCGAGGACTGGAACGCCCGCCGCGGCGACCGCCCGGCGCCGGCGCGGGCCGACATCTCCCCCGCCGCCTATCGCGAGCTGTTGCCGCAGGTGTTCATGCTGGGCAGCGAAGCCGCGGGCGGCGAGGGGGGCGAGACCGAGGTGTTCCGCCTGGCCGGCGGCCTGCTGGCCGACCTGCACGCCCGCGACCTGCGCGGGGTCGACTTCTACGCCCTGTGGATGGCCGGCGACCGTGACGCGGTACGGGCCGCCCTGGACCAGGCCCGCCGCGACGGGGCGCCGGTGGTGCTGGAGGCGTCGGGCTGGACCGCCGAGGGCGACCAGGCCAAGCTGGAGATCGTGCTCGCCCCCCTGATCGGCCCCACCGGCGAACTCGACCGGGTGCTGGGCCTGTATCAGCCGACCAGCTCGCTGCGCCGGCTGATGGGCCGGCCCTTCACCGCCCTGACCCTGGGCGGCTGCAAGGCCGCCGACCAGGACTTCCACATTCCCCAGCCGATGCAGCCCCAGCCGACCCCGCGCGACCGCTCGCACCTGCGGCTCGTCGCCGTGGGCGGCTCGCGGGTGGACTGAGACGGCGGACTGAAAGGGGCGACCGCGGCCAAAAAGGGCCGGCGCGACGGGGATGATCTCGTCGGTGATCGCCAACGCCCTCACTCGATGGCGCGGCGCGGGAGAGACCTGGACGGGAAGGATGGGGGCGACGACGCGGGACGGCCGGGCGGCGGCCCCGCGATTGGCCGCTTCACCAGACCATGACGCTCCGACCAAGCTCGGCTATCCTCGTCCGGCGCGGGCGTGGCGGAATTGGTAGACGCAACGGACTTAAAATCCGTCGGGCCTAGCCCATGCCGGTTCGATTCCGGCCGCCCGCACCACCCTTGAGTCTCGGAGACGGCCGCGGCGGGGGCCGAATTCGGCGTCGCCGCCGCCACGGCCCAGGCGGTCCAGTCCGGCGACAGCCCCAGGTCCTTGCAGATGCGGGCCACGACCTCGCCCAGGGGGCCGGCCGGCATATCGTCGCCGAGGTCCTCGTCGCGCAGCCGCTCCAGCGCCTCGTCGGACAGATCCTCGATCGCCTCCGCGTCGTCGTGCTCGGCGCGGATGGCGCGCGTGACGAGGCGATGAGCGCGCTCGCGCCGCGCCGCTTCGCGCGCCAGCCGCGCCAGGGTCTCGGCCTTGCCCAGGGCCGGCAGGTCCTGCAGCAGACGCGTCTGCAGCATCAGGGTCTGGCGCACCGCCCGCGCCACGCGCGCATAGGTCAGGCCCGGATCGCCCCGGAACGGGGCCCTGGCCGCCCCGCCCTCATCGCCCGGCGCCTCAGCGGCGCCATCCGGCCCCGCCAGGGCCCAGCGCTCGGCCGCCTCGGCGATGGTCATCCCGATGTCGGCCAGACGCGTCAGAATCGCCATCTGCCGCCCGACCAGCGCCTGCGCCGCGCCATGCGGATCGTCCAGGAGCGGATCGGCGGGCACCGCGTCAGCGGCGGCGTTGGTGGGGCCGGTGTGAAGCAT
>NCDQ01000512.1 GCA_002280275.1 Caulobacter vibrioides
ACCTCGCCGGTGTTGGGATTGAAGACGTCGCCGAAGCGGCCGGAGGTTCCGACCAGGGTCTGACCGTTCACGAAATGGGCGATGTCTCGCATTATGCGCTCCCTAACGCTGTTTTGCGCGTCAATAGCATCCCAGGATGACGCCGTATCGCGCGAAATCCTGCCGAGCTACTCCGCGTCCACATGGACGCGGCGGAACCGGCCCTGCAGATAGACGAGCGGCTCGTGATCGGGGTCGTACCGCAGCTTGACCACCCGGCCGACATAGACCCGGTGATCTCCCGCGTCGAAGACGTGATGGGTCTCGCATTCGAAATTGGCCATGCATTCGGGCAGGATGGGCACGCCGGTGCGCCAGGTCTCGGTCTCGAGGCCGGCGAAACGGTCGGTGTCCTTCTGGACGAACTGCCGGGCCAGTTGCTGGTGCTCGGCGTGCAGCACGTTGACGGCGAACTTCTGCGCCGCGTCCAGCGCCGGCAGGCTGGAAGACTTCAAGTCAACGCAGATCAGCGCCAGCGGCGGATCCAGCGACACCGAGGTGAAGGAGTTGGCGGTCAGGCCCACCCTGCGGCCGTCCGGGGCCAGCGTGGTGACGACGGTGACCCCCGTCGTGAAACACCCAAACGCATTGCGCAGGGCCCGGGCGTCGTGCTCCGCGCCCTCCCCCAGTTCGATCGTAACCGCTTTACTCATCGGCTAAGCAGTGGGGCAAAGCCGGGCGACGGGCAAGCTTTAGGGTCGTGGCGGCTCGATCAAAACGCCAGGGCGGCTCGCATCCAGACCAAAGGTGACCGGCAGGTGACGCACATGCGGCGTCTGCAGGCCCAGCGCCTTGGCGCCGCGCGCCACCGCCAGCTTGCCCAGCGCGGTCGGACCAAAGCCCTCCTGGATGCGTGGATTGGCGCCCAGGCGACGCCGCAGCACGCCGTTGGCGTAGATCACATTGGCCCGCATCAGCGCCGGCGGGGTCATGAATTCGATCGAGATCGAGACGTTCAGCATCGGGCCGTTCTCGATCCGATGCGGCGCGTTCTGCCGCCAGGTGACCATCTTACCAGGCGTCAGGTCGACCTCCTGCGCGCCCTTGTCCCATTCGGGATCGAAGGCGAACTGCTCGGCTGTCTCGCGCAGCACGATCTTCTCCAGCGCCAGGTCGCCCACATAGGGATCGGCCACCGGATAGACCCACACCTTCTTCTGGCCGCGGATCTGCCACAGCGACACCAGCGGCACGTCGAGATGATAGAAGACCTGCGCATTGGCGCTGGAGATCAGCATGCCCAGATCGCGCTTGAAGGTGCGCAAGCCCGGAACATGCGCCTCCTTGTCGGCGAAGATCTCGTCAGCCAGGGCCGCGTATTCGGGCACATGGTCGTTGGTCTGGCGCAGGTTCAGCCAGATACGGCCGGTCTTGGCCGCCTCAAGCAGCTGGTCGCCGGTCAGGTCGTTGCGGCCCAGCACGGCCTTGGCAATCGCCTCGGATTCGTCGCGCAGGACGAAGACGCCCTTCGGATCGGCGGAATAGGTCGACAGGCCGCCCACGGTCGCAATCGCCTCAAGCGCGGACATGGTCGCGCTGTCGAAGGGGATGACGTTCTGCGCCCCCGTCGCCCCAAGCGCCATGAGGCTGCGGCTGTCCTCCTCGATCACGATCTGGTCGCCGGGCCGCAAGGCGATGTCGAGCGAGGGATTTTCGTAAAGGTCCTGCAGCCAGATCTTGCCCGTCTGCCCGCCGCGCGTCACGCGGACGATGGCGACGGCGGGATCGACGGTTACGCCCCCCGACTGGGCCAGCATGGCGCTAAGGGTGCGGGTGCCGGGCTCGATCGGGTAGACGCCGTTCGCCCCGGCCTGGCCCGCGA
>NCDQ01000513.1 GCA_002280275.1 Caulobacter vibrioides
GATCGAAGGCCTTGAGCCGGATGCGGATGTTCTGACGATCCATATCGCTCGGTTTCCTAGTGGGCTGCGCCCGCGTCTCGAACCATTTCAAAGACCAACCCGGAACCCAGGTGGGCTCCGTACGCAGCGTCCGCAAAACAAATGTCCCCAACAGTCGCCTGTCGGGGGTGATGACCAGATATTACACCACGAGGGCGCTATGTCCGGGCGTCTCGCGAACCGCGTTTGAGCTCGAAAGCTCACAGCCGGTCCAACAGAGGCGCGCTTGTACGTTCCAGAATCGGTTTCGTCAAGCGCTCTGTCCGGTTCGTCGCGACTTTGAGTGACGCGAGTCGTCGGGCGGGTTCTGAGTAGGCGCCGACCACGCTCTACGCAAGCCCCAAAAGGCCGCGCGGATCGCTCCCGCACACCGCGAAAGCATCCCGCATAAGAAGAGGACCTTTGCGTACGGCCGGGCCGGAGCACAACAACGCCCCGGGGACCCTGAGTCCCCGGGGCGGTCGCGCTTCACTTTATATATCTCGGTGTGCGGCCTACTGACCGATGATGACGTCGCCCGAACCGCCGACGTGCTTCTTCACGGGGCCGGTCGCCCTGGCGACCTTCACATCACCCGAGCCCATCACGCTGACATCGACGTCAGCCGCCTCACCGTTGAAGGTGACATCGCCCGAGCCCATCACGCTCACATCGACCGCGCGGCTGCGACCGCCGGCCACGGTGATGTTGCCAGATCCCGCGATATTAGCTTCGAACTTGCCATTGACGCTGGCCACCCAGATGTCGCCCGAGCCGGCGATGTTGGTCTCCAGGTCACCTGTGACCGCCTGGGCCGAGACGTCGCCTGAACCCGCGATACTGAACTCCGCCTGAGAGGACGTACCGGCCTTGGCCCCGCCCGAGCCCGCTTGCGCGACCTCCAGCTTGCCCTTGGTGTTGGCGATCGTCCAATCGCCGCAGCCGGCGTTGCCCAGGTCGATGCTGTCAGAGCGGCCGATGTCACCGAAAACCGCGCCGCCTGCGTTGACTTTGACGTTCATGGGCATGCGCACCGCAATCTGCGGCATGTTCTCATAGGAGACCTCGCCCACGCCGCGCACCTTCACCCAGACCTTGCCGTTGCGGCTGTTGCAGCCATTGATGCGGTTCATCCGCAGATCACCGTCGATCACCACCTGCTCGCCGTCCTGGCGGACAGTGAGCGGGAGGGCGGCGTTCGTGGTCAGGAACTCGACCTTCACGTCCGGGCGGTTCTCCGGAATGATCACCACGCGAACCACGGCGTCCTTGATCTTGAGCGACGGCGCGGCGGCTGCGGCGCCGGCGGCGGTCGAGGCGATGGCCAGCACGGCCAGAGTGGTCAGAGCCCGCATCGGTGTCTCCCCAAGGATGCGTGTTGAAATTCGATGAGGGGAAGCTAGCGAGGCCCTGACAAGGTTTCGACTTAATTCGAGGTCATGACCCCGAAGTCATGTTTGGCCGCCGTTAGTCGACCATCATCGCTAGGCCGACCAGACCGAACGCAAGGCCAAGGACGGCTCCCAGGCGGGGATAACGACGCGCCAGCGAGGCGAGGAAGCCCCCTCCCCCGCGAAGCTGTCCCACCAGACCCGGCTCGCACGCGACGATCCGATCAACGCGCCTCGCCAGTCGCGCTGCGCCCATCATCCGCATGGGGCGCCCCCGAGCGCCGCGGCGACGTTCAATCAGGCCCTCGAACACCGTCTCGACCGGGTCGGCGAAGTCGCGCTTGTAGTTGTCAGCGTCCACGCCGAAATCGGCGCGGCTGACGCCCAAGCCGGCCAGCGCCTCAAGCGTATCGAGCGTCATCAGCGCGCCCGGCGAATAGCGG
>NCDQ01000514.1 GCA_002280275.1 Caulobacter vibrioides
CTGTGAGTTTGGCATAGGTTTTAAGCTCACCCTCACCGACACCGGACACACCGCCCGACAGCACCGCCATCCAGCCATTGAGCGTGACCGGCACCTGAACCATCAACCGGCCGCCGGACTTGATATGGGGGCGGAACCTTTCGGCAATCATGGACACACTATCCTGCGGCGGCAATCCCGCCTGACAGATCAGAAGATCAAACCCGCCCGGCGCAATCTGGCGCAGTTCATCGGCCCAGCCCTGGGGCGGCATTTCGACCCACGATACGGCCTTACTGAGTGAGCGCGCACGATCCATGCCCAGACGACTCTGGCCAAAGCCGTAAACCCTCGATTTAGGATAGGTCGCCGCCAGAATATCGCTCATCACCCCGTCATGACAGCCCAGATCAGCGATACGACCGCCTTCTATTTCCGGCGGCAGGTGCGCCCACAGATCGGTCAGGGTGCGCTCATAAAGGTCGTGATACAGGCGAGACATGGTATACTCAGGCTTACTTAAGGCGAACAGGTTTTATCCCTCTACGCTTAAGCTGATTTGCCCGGATACGATCAAGTGTAATCCGCTATTTTCGGACTTAAGTTAGTCCTTAAGGCCGCCCAGACGCTTGAGGATCAGATAGACCGAAATACACACCAGAAACATCCCCGCCACCGCCAGAATGATCGACAGGCTGTTGAAATCGGTCGTACCATCGCGCAGTTCGACATCGCTGGTCGATTTGTAATAGGCCGCGGTTGCCCCGCCGATCGCCGCCAGACCGAGCACCGAAGTGCCAATCCATTGCAGGGTTGAGGCGAACATCTTCCAGATCGACTTATCCCCGCCTTCGGCCTCATCGACACTCAAGGCGATACGGCCGGAATCGCTGATCCAGTCGTCGTCATCGGCAGCGTCTTCGCTGACCGTATCCAGCATGTCTTCGATCTGAAGCTCGGCCATCGGAGCGGCAGGCGCTTCCTCGACGGGGGCGGCAATGGGCTGGCGCACGCTGGTGGCCGCCGGCTGCGCAGCGGGCAGGCGTTTGGCGGCTTCATCGAGGCCCGCCGCGACGACGGAGACGCGGATGGTGCCTTCAAGCTCGGTATCGAAGGCCGAGCCGATGATGATGTTGGCTTCGGGATCTGCCTCGCGGCGGATCTCGTTGGCGGCCTCGTCCAGTTCGAACAGCGTCATGTCATAGCCGCCGGTGATGTTGATCAGCACGCCCTTGGCGCCGCGGATCGTGACATCGTCGAGCAGGGGATTGTCGATGGCGCGGCGGGCCGCTTCCAGCGCGCGGCCTTCGCCGCTGGCTTCGCCCATGCCCATGAGCGCGGTGCCCATGCCGGTCATGATGGCGCCGACGTCTGCAAAGTCGAGGTTGATGAGGCCGGGCATGACGATGAGATCGGTGATGCCGCGCACGCCATTATAGAGCACGTCATCGGCCATGCGGAAGGCGTCAGCGAAGGTGGTGCGGTCGTTGGCGACGCGGAAGAGGTTCTGGTTGGGCACCACGATCATCGTATCGACATGCGCGCGGATGCGGGCGAGGCCCTCTTCGGCGAGCTTCATCCGGTGGCTGCCTTCGAAACCGAAGGGCTTGGTGACCACGGCGATGGTGAGGATGCCGAGTTCCTGAGCGGCGCGCGCGATGACGGGGGCCGCGCCGGTGCCGGTGCCGCCGCCCATGCCAGCGGCGATGAACACCATATGGGCGCCTTCCAGATGGAGGCGGATTTCATCGAGCGATTCTTCAGCCGCGCGGGCACCGATTTCCGGGCGCGCGCCCGCGCCGAGACCGCCGGTGGTCTCAAGCCCCAGCTGCAGCTTCATCTCGGCGCGCGAGCGGGCGAGGGCCTGCGC
>NCDQ01000515.1 GCA_002280275.1 Caulobacter vibrioides
GGCTGTCCGTTCAGCGGTCGCGTTTACACCAGCCGGAGATACTTAGATGAGAAAACGCACATGGATTGGGGCGTTGGCGCTATTGATAGGCGCGAGCTATTTCGGCTTTCAGCAATATAAAATTTATCTTCCCGGCATTATTGGTCAATTACGCGAACCCATTGCCGAAAACCGTCCCGTTGAATGGGCGCAAGGCCCTGCGGTGGCGCCCTCCGACAAACGTCCACCCAATGTGATCTTGATTGTCGCCGACGATCTGGGGATGAACGACATTTCGCTTTATGGTGGCGGGGTCGCCGGTGGAGCGGTGCCCACACCCAATATTGATTCGATTGCCAAGCAGGGCGTCAGCTTTGCCAATGGCTATGCCGGCAACGCCACCTGCGCTCCCTCCCGTGCCGCACTGATCACCGGCCGCTACGCCACGCGGTTCGGCTATGAGTTTACCCCCACCGATACGCGGCTGCCCAAATGGTTCCCCACCAGCCTGTTCCGCCCGGATGCGATGTTTGCCCGCAACATCGCCAGTTTCCCCACCGATTCGCCGCGCAAGCCGATTTTCAATGAGGAGGCTGCCCGCGCCGCTGCCCAGCCCGGTGCCAAGGGCGTGCCGGCCAGCGAGATCACCATCGCCGAGCAGCTGAAATCCCAAGGCTATCACAACATCCACCTCGGAAAATGGCATCTGGGGGAGGCCGCCGGCATGCGGCCCGAGGACCAGGGCTTTGATGAAAGCCTCGGCTTCATCATCGGCGGCCAGATGTTCCTGCCCGAGAACGACCCTAACGTCGTCAACAGCAAGCAGGATTTCGATCCGATCGATCGCTACCTCTGGGCCAACCTGCCCTACAGCGTTCAGTACAACGGCAGCCCGCGCTTCGCGCCGGATCGCTACATGACCGATTACCTCACCGATCAGGCCATCGCCGGGGTGCGCGCCAACCGCAACCGGCCGTTCTTCATGTACCTCGCTTACAATGCCCCGCATACGCCGCTGCAGGCGCTCAAGGCTGACTATGAGGCGCTTGCGAACATCAAGGACCACCGCACCCGCGTCTATGCGGCGATGGTCCGCGCCGTGGACCGCGGCGTCGGCAAGCTGATGGCCGAGCTGAAGGCGCAGGGGCTTGATGAGAACACCCTGGTCATCTTCACCTCGGACAATGGCGGCGCGCACTACATCGGCCTGCCCGACATCAACAAGCCCTACCGCGGCTGGAAGGCGACCTTTTACGAGGGTGGCAACAAGGTGCCGTTCATGATGCGCTGGCCGGCTCGCATCGCTGCCGGCGCGCAGCTGCAAGCCCCGGTCAGCCATTTCGACATCTTCGCTACCGCCAGCGCCGCTGCCGGGGCCGCCCTGCCCAAGGACCGCCCGGTGGATGGCGTGGACCTGATGCCCTTTGTCAGCGGCGAGGCCACTGGCCGCCCGCACGAGACGCTGTTCTGGCGCAGCGGTGATTATCGCGTCGTCCGCCATCAGGACTGGAAGTTGCAAACGCTCAAGGATCCGGCCGAGCCGCTGCTCTTCGATCTTGCCGCGGACCCGACCGAGCAGCGCAACCTCGCCGCCCAGAACCCCGCCAAGGTCGCCGAACTCACCGCACTGCTTGCCGCGCATGACAAGACCCAGCAGCCACCGGCCTGGGCTTCACTGGTTCGCGCGCCGATCCCGGTTGATCGGCCGCTGGGCACAAAGTCCAGGCCGGGAGAGGCCTATGTCTATTGGTCCAACTGATCATGGCCGCTAAGCAGCCGGCCATGCGCCCGCAAGCTCCCGAATCGCTCCCAGCCAGCACCGCAGTGGAGCCCGATGGCCGCCGTCGCCGC
>NCDQ01000073.1 GCA_002280275.1 Caulobacter vibrioides
GTTTCGTCAAGGATTGGGCCGAAGGTATGGTCAGCCAGATTTGCAGCTTCCCTGAGGGCACAGTGCATGACGAGTTCGTCGACTGCATCAGCCAAGGCCTGCGCTACCTGAGAGACGCTGGGTGGATCAGCATTGACTTCCCACGACGCGAAGAGATTGAGCAAGAAGACATCACGGACGCCGAGATATTCAACATGCGTGGTCGAGAAAACCCGTATGGCTCATAGACTACTAGTCTGACTAGTAAGTAGAAACCCGTACTAGTCTGACTAGTACATCAAGGAGAACAGCATGGCAAAAGACGACTACCTTCACGTTAAGACAGGCGATGACTATGAAAAGATCACCCACATCGATGGAATACGCACTACGTATTGTGCAAACCGATTTGAAATCCTCACGCCGACAACAAGCGAGATCAACGAGCAACAAGCCGTGCAAACGCTGCGATAGTGGGTCAAATGGCGTAATGAGAAGGTGCTGTCAGTGTCTGGGGATATGCCAGAGTGATGGACGTTGCTCTGACTGCCCCACAAGGGCATAATTGGAGCAATCCCCCACACTGAGGTCGACATGGCTTTGACACCCGAACGAATCGCTGAACTAGAGCGCCTCAAGGCAATGATGCGACAACCCGCCGCTGACGCACAGCGCAAAGCACAAGCCATCTTCAACGCCGAGAAGGGCGAAAGCTCCGTCGGCTCCGGCGGCTGGACGAACACCGCGCCCGGTTTGCGGGGAAACGGGTCAAGCTCCAACGCCAAGTGTTCGACAACATAGCCGGACACATCGATCGTTTCGCCTTCGAGGACATCTGGCGGATCATCACCGTCTGGATCAGCCCCGAGATCCCCGAACTCCTCCTGAGGGGCGTTCTGGCTATTCACCGGCAAGACCTTCAAAGCGAAGCGCGCATCGATCGGCGTCTCGAAGTCGTCGGCCGTCGCGCTGCAGGTCTGGACGACTCGGGCCCGCAGCACGCCCGAAACACTGGCGCCATCCAGCCAAGAGGACAGATAGACCTCGGCGCTGAGCGCGGGGAGACTGACCAGACCCAGTTGCTTGGCGATGGCCTTGCACTGCTCGGCCGAAGGCTCAAGCCGCAGGCTAACGGAGCCACGATCCACCTGGGCCAGGGGGATCTCGCAGGGCCAGGCTGCGGTCATGGGTTCGGCCAAGTCACGTCTCCTTGCAGCAAGGCGTCCAACGGCTGAGCCGCCAACGCTTCGCGCACCTTGATCACATAGCCCGTCAAGGCCATCGCGTCGCCCTCACCACGCTCCTCGAGAGCGTTGCGAGCGATAAAGCTGCTGGTCGCGGCCGTATCGGGCAGGCTGGCGACCGCGTCGTCATAAGCCTTCAGGCGGCCGTAAAAGGCGCCCGCCAGCTTCTTCATCTTCTTGCCCACCGAGGTGTCTGAAACACCGATCTCGCGGAACGCGTCGTCGAGGCCCTTCACATAGGCGTCGAACACGGCTTGCGACGTCTCGGCCGCCGCATCGCCCTGCCCCTTCAGGCGCTCGACCAGAAAGATCACGTGCAGGCTGAAGAGCTCGAAGCGCCCCTCCATCGAGTCGCGAACGCCGTAGTCGCGATAAAAGATCGCCGATCGAGCCTGCCCGACCGCGGACGCATAGAGCTTGCCCCCCGCCGCCTTGGCGGGTCTCGGCTTCAGCCATCTGTCCAGAAACATTCAAACGCCTCGATTTCGCCGCGACATCCCGTTATGCGCGGTATCCGCCTTCACGCGGGCATTGAACTAAGCCCGCGCGGGCGATAGGTCAAAGTCTGCATTTTTCCGGTTCGGAGCCTTGATGTCTCGCCCCGCCGTTTTCGCCGCCGCCGTCCTGGCCGTGGCGCTCGCTTCTTCGGCGTGCACGCCGCTGACAAGCTACTCCGGTTTCCAGGCCATCGAGGCCAAGCCGGCCGAGATGAAAGTCGGTGAGGACAGCAAGTCCACCCTGATGGAAAAGCTCGGCTCTCCGTCAGCGGTTTCGACCTTCGACAACAACACCTGGTACTATATCTCGCAGACGACGGATCGCGTGGCCTTCTACATGCCGCGGGTGATCAAGCGCGATGTGGTGGCGATCAAGTTCAACGCGGCCGACGAGAAGGTCGCCTCGGTTGACACCTACACGCTGCAGGATGGGAAGATCATCGCCTATAATGGTCGCGAGACGCCGACCCGCGGCCGCGAGATGACGATTCTCGAGCAGTTGCTGGGCAATGTCGGTCGCGGCGGCATGCTGCCTCAGGACGATGCGGCTCCGGGCCAACGCCCGGGCAATCGCTAGCCACGACCGAATACCGACTCATTGAAACAGGCCGTCCATCTGCCGATGGATGGCTTTTTCTCTTCGAATCCCGCGGACACTTGGACGTCATGCGCCCCGGACGCGTCACCGGGGTTCGACGCCGAATATCCATACGATGGCGTCCAGTCCGCCCTCCCGGCTCTACTCAAGAGGATGAATTCGCCATCTTGTCCGGCGAAAGCAACCCTGAGCGAAACGCTCTATCAACTCGATCATAGGATGCTCCGAATGGTCGCGCCAAAGGTCTCATGGCGCAGGTTCACGCCCAGAGGGGGAGGCGCACCGTGGAGGGAATGGATTTTCGCGACGTCTCGATCCTGCTGGTCGACGACAACACGAACATGCGCAGGGTGGTCGGCGCGATCCTGAAGGCCGCTGGCGTGCGCCGCATTTACGAGGCCAACAACGGCGTCGAGGGCGTCAAGATACTCCAGGCCCATGAGATCGACATCATTTTCACCGATCTCATGATGAAGCCGGGCGATGGCCTATGGTTTATCCATTGGGTCCGCACGGCGGACGCCAGCCCGAACAGGTTTGTCCCCATCATCATGATGACGGGGCACGCGACGCGACGCACCCTGAACGAAGCGCGCATGGCGGGCGTGACGGAGTTCCTAGCCAAGCCGCTGACGGCGCGCGGCGTGATGCACCGGATCAACGAGATCATCAACAACCCCCGGCCGTTCGTCCGCGTCAACGCGTATTTCGGTCCCTGCCGCCGACGGCGCATCGACCATGACTTCCAGGGGGCCGAGCGCCGAGGCGCCGCGCGGGGCGAGACGGAGGCCGCCGAGCAACTCAATCCTGAAGACGTCTACTAGGCGGCGCCCGTGTCTGGAGACACGCCCCACAATGTAAAAATGCCCCGGAGCGAGCTCCGGGGCGTTTCCATTCCTGGCTGTCCCTGCGGATCAGCCTCCGTGAGCCAAAACCGCCAGCAGCAGCAGAGCTACGATGTTGGTGATCTTGATCATCGGGTTCACGGCTGGACCCGAGGTGTCCTTGTAGGGGTCGCCGACGGTGTCGCCCGTGACGGCCGCCTTGTGCGTTTCGCCGCCCTTCTTGTGCAGGACGCCGTTCTTGTCGGTGAAGCCCTCTTCGATGACCTTCTTGGCGTTGTCCCATGCGCCGCCGCCGCTGGTCATCGAGATGGCGACGAACAGGCCGGTGACGATCACACCCATCAGCATCGCGCCGAGGGCCGCGAAGGCGTCGACCTTGCCGGCGATGGCCTGGATCACGAAGAACAGGGCCACCGGCGAGACGACCGGCAGCAAGCTCGGCACGATCATCTCGCGGATGGCGGCCTTGGTCAGGATGTCCACGGCCTTGCCGTACTCAGGCTTCACCTCGCCCGTCATGATGCCGGGGTTCTCGCGGAACTGACGACGCACCTCGGCGACGACCGACTCGGCCGCGCGTCCGACGGCGGTCATCGACATGCCGCCGAACAGGAACGGCAGCAGACCGCCAAACAGCAGACCGACGACAACGTAGGGGTTGGACAGGTCGAAGGTCACCGCGCCCATGCCGTCGAAGAAGCTGCCCGGCGCCGCATTGGCCGAGAAGAACTTCAGATCTTCAGTATAGGCGGCGAACAGCACCAGGGCCCCCAGACCGGCCGAACCGATGGCGTAGCCCTTGGTGACAGCCTTCGTGGTGTTGCCCACGGCATCGAGCGCGTCGGTGGTGACGCGAACTTCCGGCGGCAAACCGGCCATTTCGGCGATGCCGCCGGCATTGTCGGTGACAGGGCCAAACGCATCCAGGGCGACGATGAAGCCCGCCAGCGACAACATGGTCGTGGTGGCGATGGCGATGCCGAAGAGACCCGCGAGGTTATAGGTCACTACAATGCCGACGATAATGGTCAGGGCCGGCAGAGCCGTGGCCTCCAACGACATGGCCAGACCTTGGATCACATTGGTGCCGTGCCCCGAAACCGACGCCTGGGCCACCGACTTCACCGGGCGGAAGCCGGTGCCGGTGTAGTACTCGGTGATCATCACGATCGCGGCGGTCACGACCAGGCCAGCCATCCCGCAATAGAACAGCGCGTCGGCGCCGTACGAGCGACCGTCCACTTCGACGGCGTTCGGAACCAGTTGATGGATCACATACCAGACGGCCGGGATCGACAGCAGGCCGGTCACGATGAGGCCCTGGTAAAGAGCGCCCATGATGTTCTGGCTCTTGCCCAGGCGGACGAAGAACGCGCCGATGATCGAGGTGACGATACAAACCGCGCAGATCGCAAGCGGCAGCAGCATCATCGCGCTGACCGCCTCGGTTCCGCGGAAGAAGATGGCCGCCAGCACCATGGTGGCGACCGTGGTCACCGCGTAGGTCTCGAAGAGGTCAGCGGCCATGCCGGCGCAGTCGCCGACGTTGTCGCCGACGTTGTCTGCGATCGTCGCGGCGTTGCGCGGATCATCTTCCGGAATACCGGCCTCGACCTTGCCCACGAGGTCGCCGCCAACATCAGCGCCCTTGGTGAAGATGCCCCCGCCCAGACGGGCGAAGATGGAGATCAGCGAAGCGCCAAAGCCCAGCGCGACCAGCGAGTCCACAACAACGCGGTCCGTGCCCTCATGGCCGGTCGACAGCAGGACGTAGTAGTAGCCCGCCACACCGATCAGGGCGAAGCCGGCTACCAACATGCCGGTCACCGCGCCCGAGGTGAAGGCCATCGAGAGACCTTTGGCCAGGCTCTCCGAAGCCGCCTGCGCGGTGCGGACATTGGCGCGCACCGAGATCAGCATGCCCGCGAAGCCCGCCGCGCCCGAGAGGGTCGCGCCGAGCGCAAAGCCGACCGGTTGCTCCCAGGATTTGAAGAAAAACGCCAGAGCGGCGACCACAACCACGCCGACGATGCCGATCGTCGTGTACTGACGGTTCAGATAGGCCTGGGCCCCTTCCTGGATCGCCGCAGCGATCTCCTGCATGCGCGCGTTGCCAGCCGAGGCCCGCATTAGACTGGCTGTCTGCACGGCGCCGTACAGCACCGCCAGAAGCCCGGCCCCGATGGCCAGATAAAGCCAAAGACTCATTAGTTCTTCGCCCCTTCGCGTTTCTCAATCACGAGGGGACGCCGATCCAGGCGAGAGCGGAATGACGCACGTCAAACCCGCCATCCTGATCGACGAGCGGGCCTTTTGGCCTCGTGCCCCCTCGATGCTCCCTAAAATGACACCCAGAACAGTGTCATCTGAGCGAGACTGTCAGATGGTCGGGGGTGGCGCAACCCGGCTCGAAACAAGCGTTTGCCGCGCGGAAGCTTGGCCAGAAAGCCTGATCAGGGGCGCACGACTTCGCGATCGACCTGTATGGCTGCGCTAGCCTTGGGGGGCATCAGTTGCTGCCGAGGGATCTGCTTGACGATCTCCACGGAAGCCACCTTGCCCTTGCCGAGCAGGGTCGAGCATTGGCCAAGAACGAAGGCCTTCAGGCGGTCGCTATCGACTTCCTTCCAGGTGTCCGAGCGCGTGAACGGCGTCTTGTAGGCCGCTCGAACAATGGCGTCGCGCAGGGCTGGCTCCTTATCCTTTAAGGAAGAGGCGTCAGCGCCCGACGCCAGCTTGAGGTTCATTGCCACGAAGACGTAGTTTACGATCCGGCCATTGACGATGATCGGAATGGTCATCGATCCCAGCTTGTACGTAGGGTCCAACGCCTGCCCGCCGCTCTCCTTCTTCTCCGAAGCCATGACGGGCTCAGAGATCGAGGACAGGGCGACAACGCCAAGGAGGGCGGCGACAAGGAAGCGGCGCAAGAGCGAGGTGCGGTCGATCATAGCTTACGCCAATAGGCCAAAGGCCTTGAAATTCGCCTAACCGGCTAACCGTGAAGCCAGCCAAGGCGTGACGGCGTGACATCGCGGCCCTTGTAGTAGGCCGAAACCCCCTCGCCTTCGACAAACTCGCCGATCTCGCTGACCTTCACGCCAGCAGCTGCTGCGGCGACGCGGAAGGCCCAGGCTTCATTGGGATCGACGGCGCACACGATCTCGTAGTCATCGCCACCAGACGCCAGAGAAATACGTCCCTCGACCTGCTCAGGCTGTTGCTCCAGCCAAGCCTGGGCGCCCGGCGAGAGCGGCAGACGTTCAAGATCAACGCGCACCCGGCAGCCGCTGGCCTTAGCGATGTGGCTGCTATCCGCCAGCAGCCCGTCAGAGACGTCGGCGGCGGCCTTGGCATGGACCCGCATGGCGTCGCGCAGCGTCACGCGCGGCTCGGGCTGGCGATAGCGGCGCAGCATCGCGCCGTCCGCGTCCACAACCTCGCCCCACTGCGCCAGAAGACCCAGCCAGCCATCGCCGATCGTGCCGGAGACCATCAGCCGATCACCAGGCTTAGCCCCTCGGCGCAGGATGGTCTCGCCCTGCGGCGCCCACCCCAGGAAGGTCGCTGATACAACAAGGGGACCGGACGTCGTGACGGTGTCACCGCCGAGCAGGGAAATATCGAAGAGCGCGCCGTCTTCGGCCAGCCCCCTGGCGAAGGTCTCGCGTGACGCCACATCTGAGCCAGAAGGCCAACCGACGGCGATAAAGTAGCCGTAAGGCTCGGCGGCCTTGGCCGCGAGATCAGACAGGTTGGTGCGGAGCAGCTTCCGGGCGACGACGTCGAGCGCTTCGTCGGCCAAGAAGTGAACGCCGCCGACCATCGCGTCCTTGGTGATGACCAGGTCGTATCCCGGCCTGGACGGCAACACGGCCGCGTCATCGAGAAGATCCAGAGCGACCGGATCGCCCCGCGTCAGCGGCCGTAGCAACCGCGCGATATGATCGAACTCCGTCGCTGGCGCTGCAGCGGGAGCCGCAGCGTCATCTTCAGCGAACCAGTCTTCTTCGTCAGTCTCGTGCATCACGGGCGATCGCGTCGAGGGCGCCATTGATGAAGCCTGACTCGGGTCCCTCAAAAAAGGATTTCGCGATCTCTACATACTCGTTGATGACCACTTCGGTCGGAACGTCGGGTCGATACATCAACTCGAACGCACCGGCGCGGAGCACGGCGCGGGCCGTCGCATCCAGCCGCTCAAGCCGCCAGCCAGAGGCCAGGCGCTTGACGATGCCCTGATCGATCTTGTTCTGATTGGCCACGACGCCTTTCGCCAAGTCGGCGAAGAAAGTCTCATCGGCCGCCGCGAGCTGCTCCCCCTCGACATCCCGATCGAAGCGGTGCTCGCCAAACTCGCGGATGACAGAGTCGACGCCAGCGCCCGAAACTTCCATCTGATAGAGGGCTTGCACAGCCGCTAGACGCGCCACCGAGCGCGGTTGGATACGTGCGCCGCTCATCGGGTCTGCCCCAGCAGTTGACGTTTCAGGGCGATTGTCTCCAGGCAGGCCTTGGCCGCGCCGCCACCTCGATCACCTTCGCTGACCCGCGCCCGCGCAAAAGCCTGGACTTCGTCATCAACGGCCAGCACGCCAAATCCGATCGGCAGTCGCTTGGCGACCCCCAGATCCTGCAGGCCTCGGGCGGTTTCATTGGCGACCAGCTCGAAATGATAGGTCTCGCCCCGGATGACGACACCCAAGGCGATGTAACCGTCATAGCGCACGCCTACCGGCCTGTGCCCAGCATCTTCCGCCATGGCGATCACGGTCGGAATCTGCAGCGCGCTGGACACGGTGATCACGTCATACTCAGCGCCCTGCGCTTCGATGGCCTGGGTGGCACCGCGCAGCAGTTCGTCGGAGATACCCGAATGGCTTCGGCCCTCCACGATCAACAGGCGGATGTTCTCTTCAACCATCTAGCTCAACTCTCCACGGCCTCGCGCGCCGCGCGACCCTACAAACACACATCAGGATTAACGGATCATGGCTCTTCTTCGCCGCCGTCGCTCAGACCTTCCTCGGTCAGGAACTTGGCGAAGTCGCTGGTTTCCTTGAAATCCCGGTAAACCGACGCGTAACGGACATAGGCGACATCATCGAGCGATTTCAACGCCTTCATGACCATTTCGCCAACCGTCGACGACGGAAGCTCGGTTTCGCCCATACTTTCGAGCTGCCGGACATCCGCTCGACGCGTTCAGGCTCGACCGGGCGCTTCTGTGTAGCCAACCCGACCGAACGCACTAGCTTGTCCCGATCGAACGGCGAACGTCGTCCGGAACGCTTAACGATGATCAGTTCGCGAAGCTGCACACGCTCGAATGTGGTGAAGCGCCCCCCACACTCGGGACACATGCGCCGACGCCGGATGGCCGCGCCGTCTTCCGACGGGCGGCTATCCTTGACCTGACTTTCGGCATGGCCGCAGAATGGGCAACGCATGATCTAGCCCCCTCCGCGGCGCAATCACCCTATTAGTTGTAGATCGGAAAGCGCCCCGTCAAGGTCAGCACTTCCTCGCGGACCTTGGCCTCCACAGCGGCGTTGCCGTCCGGACCGTTGACCGCCAGGCCGTTGACGACCTCGCCGATCAACTCGCCCACACGCGTGAACTCCGCTTCCTTGAAACCACGCGTCGTGCCGGCCGGCGTGCCCAGGCGGATGCCGGACGTGATGGTGAACGGCGCGGTGTCGAACGGCACGCCGTTCTTATTGCAGGTCATGTAGGCGCGCTCGAGGCTGTGCTCGGCGTCGCGGCCAGTCACGCCCTTCGGGCGTAGGTCGACGAGCATCAGGTGGCTGTCGGTGCCGCCCGAGACGATATTCACGCCCGACTTCAGCAGCGCCTCGGCCAGAGCACGGGCGTTCGCGACAACTTGTCGCGCGTAATCCTTGAACGAAGGCTGCAGCGCCTCGCCGAACGCCACAGCCTTGGCGGCGATGACGTGCTCGAGCGGACCGCCCTGCAGGCCGGGGAACACCGCCGAGTTGACCTTCTTGATGATCGCTTCGTCGTTGGTCAGCACCATGCCGCCGCGCGGGCCGCGCAGCGTCTTGTGCGTGGTCGTAGTCACCACGTGGGCGTGCGGGATCGGATTGGCGTAGGCGCCGCCCGCGATCAGGCCGGCGTAGTGCGCCATGTCCACCATCAGGTAGGCGCCAATCGAGTCGGCGATCTCGCGGAACTTGGCGAAGTCGATCTCGCGGCTATAGGCGCTGCCGCCGGCGATGATCAGCTTGGGCTTCTCGCGCTGCGCAACCTCGGCGACGCCGTCGTAGTCGATCAGCTGATCCTGCTGGCGAACCGAGTAGGAGATCGGCTTGAACCACTTGCCCGACTGGTTGGCGGGGCTGCCGTGCGTCAAATGGCCGCCGGCCGCGAGGTCCATCCCCAGGAACGTGTCGCCCGGCTGCAGCAGCGCCATGAACACCGCCTGGTTGGCCTGCGAGCCTGAGTGCGGCTGAACGTTGGCGAAGCCTGCGCCAAACAGCGCCTTGGCGCGCTCGATCGCGATCGTCTCGATCTCGTCGACATATTCGCAGCCGCCATAGTAGCGCTTGCCCGGGTAGCCCTCGGCGTACTTGTTGGTCAGGATCGAGCCCTGAGCCTCCAGCACAGCCTTGGAGACGATGTTCTCCGAGGCGATCAACTCGATCTGGTTCTGCTGGCGACCCAGCTCGCGACCGATGCGATCAAAGATGTCGCGGTCCGCGGTGGCGAGGTCCGCGCCGAAAAAGGCGCTGAGGTCAGTTTGGGTCATCACGCTCTCCTGGCGTTGCGGGGAGTCGGCAGAGGCGCCCTCTTTAACGGGATAGGCGCGGCGATCAATCTCGGAACCACTCGGGATGTTGCGCGTTGACGACCCGCAGGGCCCGTCTCGTCCCTGCGCAGGTTGATACGACAACAACAGGAGTGGGGTATCTTATGGCGTCTCAGAGCGGCGGAAGCGCGGATGCGACAAACAGCAATGACGTCGATATCCTGGGGCTCAGCGCGGAGATCGTGGCGGCCTATGTTGGTCAAAACACGGTCGCTCAAGCGGCCATCCCCGACCTGATCCGGACCGTCCACGAGGCGCTCGCCACGCTGAACGCCGGCGAAGAAGCGCCGCGCCCTTCCGAAAAGGCCAAGCCTGCTGTGCCAGTCAGCCGCTCCGTGCAGCACGACTACATCGTGTGCCTTGAAGACGGAAAAAGGCTGAAGATGCTGAAGCGCTACCTGCGGTCGCACTACGACATGAGCCCAGAAGATTATCGCCGCAAATGGGGCCTGCCGCCGGAGTACCCGATGGTGGCGCCGGCCTATGCGGCCCGGCGTTCGGATTTCGCCAAACAGATCGGCCTGGGCAAGGGTGTGCGCCGGGGCAGCTGATCCGCCAGCCGGGCACGCGAACGCCGCCGGAATTTGGCGGCGTTCGTCGTTTCGAAGGCTGTCGGGGCGTTCAAAGACGAAGGTGGGCGTCTTCCTCTTAGGCCGCGTAGCCGCCCATCCGGGCGACATTGCAGTGAGCCCACAGCTTCTCCATCGCCGCGACCAATTTACGCATCATGTCGTCGGTGTGGAACGGCGTTGGCGTAAAGCGCAGGCGCTCGGTGCCGCGCGGCACGGTCGGATAGTTGATCGGCTGCACATAGACGCCAAAATCGGCCAGCAGCATGTCGCTGATCATCTTGCAGTGGACGGGATCGCCGACCAGCACGGGCACGATATGGCTGACGCTGTCCATGACGGGAAGCCCGGCCGCCTTGAACATGGCCTTCAGAGTGGCCGCGCGCTCCTGGTGGATCTCGCGAACCTCGGGGTGCTGCTTGAGCCAGCGGACGCTGGCCAGCGCGCCGGCCGTCAACGCCGGCGGCAGAGACGTCGTGAAGATGAAGCCCGAGGCCATCAGACGGATGGCGTCGATCACCTCGGCGTCGCCGGTGATGTAGCCGCCCATGACGCCGAACGCCTTGCCCAGCGTGCCTTCGATGATGTCGATCTCGCCCATCAGGCCATCGCGCTCGGCCACGCCGCCGCCGCGCGGTCCGTACATGCCGACCGCGTGAACCTCGTCGAGATAGGTCATCGCGCCGTACTTCTTGGCCAGCGCCACGGTGCCGGCGAGGTCGGCGATGTCGCCGTCCATCGAATAGACGCTCTCGAAGGCGATCATCTTCGGCGCGTCGGCCGGCGCTTCGGCCAGCAGTTGCTCCAGATGCGCCAGATCATTGTGCTTGAAGATCTTGCGCGGACCACCGCCGTTGCGGATGCCGGCGATCATCGAGGCGTGGTTCAGTTCATCCGAGAAGATGATCAGACCCGGCAGAATCTTCTGCACGACCGATAGCGTCGCCTCGTTCGAGACGTAGCCCGAGGTGAACAGCAGGCCGGCTTCCTTGCCGTGCAGATCCGCCAACTCCTGCTCCAGCAGGACGTGATCGTGATTGGTGCCCGAGATATTGCGCGTGCCGCCCGAACCCGAACCGTGCTGATCGACGGCCGCCTTCATGGCGTCCACCACGACAGGGTTCTGACCTTGGCCCAGATAGTCGTTGCTGCACCAAACGACGACTTCTTGCTCCGAGCCATCCTGGCGCATCCAGGTGGCGCGCGGGAACTGGCCGCGCTGGCGCTTCAAGTCGGCGAACACCCGGTAGCGACCCTCTTCGCGGATCTGCTCAACGGCGCTGCGGAACGCGGCTTTGTAGTCCATGTCGCTCTCTAAACCACCGCCCAGGCGGGTCGGCGGTCCCCTAAGTCCAGGCTGGGCTTTTCGCACCTGTCGCCCGCAGTGTCCATCTAAGGGCGTTTACCTAGCAAATCGAAAGGCCTGATAGCCCTCATCGAGTTTCTCGATACACGCTTGAAACCATTGTTTCTTGGCCGATTCAATGCAGATCGGCCACCCTTCCGCGCAGTAACTCGATGACGGCCGAGAAGTCCTTGCCGCCAAAGCCGTTGGCGTCGAACAAGGCGTACAGAGCCTCGGCTTGAGCGCCCATGGGCGTCGAGGCGCCGGCCCTCGCTGCGGCCTCCTGGGCCAGCTTCAGGTCCTTCAGCATCATCGCCGAGGCGAAGCCACCCTCGTAGCCCCGATCGGCTGGCGTCTGAGGCCCCACGCCCGGTACGGGGCAATAGGACGTAATCGACCAGCACTGACCTGAAGACTTGCTGGCGATCTCGAAGAAACGGTCGGCCGCCAGGCCCAGCTTCTCCGCCAACGCGAAGGCCTCGCAGGTTCCGAGCATGGACACGCCCAGCAGCATGTTGTTGCAGATCTTGGCCGCCTGCCCCGCCCCATGCCCCCCCGCGTGGATGGTCACCCGCGACATCGGCTCCAGAGCGGCCTCGACAGCGGCGAAGTCCTCGGCGGTACAGCCGACCATGAAGGCCAGCGTCCCCGCCTCGGCGGCCATGATCCCGCCAGACACCGGCGCGTCGGCAAAACGAAAGCCGGCTTCAGCGGCTTGCCTGGCCACGGCGCGAGCGCTGTCGACATCGATCGTCGAACAGTCGATCAGCAGGGTGGACTTCGGCGCATGGGCGAGGATCTGCTCGCCATAGACCGCGCGCACATGCGGCCCTGCCGGCAACATAGTGATGACCACCTCGGCGTCCGCTACCGCCTCGGCGACAGAGCCGGCGGCCTGGCAGCCCGCCGCCACGGCGCGCTCGACAGCGGTCGCCGAAAGGTCGAAGGCGCGAACCTGATGCTGGGCCTTCGCCTGGTTCGCGGCCATGCCGCCGCCCATATTGCCCAGGCCGATAAAGGCGATACGCGTCATCCCGGAACTCCCTGCAAAAGCGAACCGCGCCTCATGGGCGCGGCTCTTATCGTTGGTCTTGTTCAGCGGTCTCAGCGCGCCGGCTTGCGGAACTTGTAGACGAACTGATCAGTCTTCCCGCGAATGCTAGCGTCATAAACGTTGGCGGCCTTCGGATCCGCCGGATTGCGGAGCACTCGGGACTCCCCCTCGAAGATGAAGCCAGCCGCCATGACCTCAGCCTTGACCACAGCGGGATCGATACGGTGGAGGGTTTCGGTGTCCCGCAAGCCCGAGCCGGGGTTGGCGACATGGTCGAGCACCAGATAGACGCCGCCCGGCTTGAGCGCCCGGAACACCTGCCGGTTCACGACGCTCAGGTCGGCCGGCCCCATGAACTTGTTGTGCATGTCGTGGTAGTTCTGGGCCGTGAACACGAGGTCCAACTTCTCCGGCGCGCCGAAGTTGGGGAGCGTATTGAGGATCACCTGGACATTCGAATAGGCCGGATCACGCGCGATCGCGTTCACTGCGGGTTCGCGCTTGGCGAGCTTGGTCAGCTCGTCCGGCACATAGGCGTAGACCTTGCCCTTGGGCCCGACAGCCTTCGAGAAGATTCGCGTGAAGTAGCCGCCGCCAGGAATCAGGTCGGCAACCCTGGCGCCGCTCTTGACTCCGGCGAAGGCTAGAACCTCCCCGGCATGGCGATCCTTGTCGCGAACCATGTCCGCGGCCGGGCGCGACGGATCGCTCAGCGCGGCCGCGATATTGGCCGGGAGCGCGATCGCGACAGGACCGGACGGCGGCGGCGGAGGCGGCCCCATCATCGGCTGGGTGCTACGTCAGCGGTGTCCATTCCTCTTCGGCCGGAAGCGGCGCGAAGATCTCCGCCAACGCCGCGTCCGTGACGTCTTCCACCTGGGCTGGCGACCAGCGCGGCGCATTGTCCTTGTCGACGATCACCGCCCGCACACCCTCTATGAAGTCGTGCTTCATCACCACGCGCGAGCCGATCCGGTACTCCATGGCCATGTTGTCGGCGAAGTCTTCCATCGCCGCGCCGCGCTTCAATTGCTCGAAGGCCACCTTGAGGGTCTGGGGCGACTTGGTCTTCATGACCTCAAGCTGCGCCTTGCCCCAGTCGCTGGAGTCGAGGGTCAGGAACTCGAAGATCTCCTCGACGCTTTCGCCGACGAACAGCCGGTTCAGATCCTGCTCGAAGCCCAGGAGCGAGGCCTTTCCGGCGTCAGCGCGGTACTTCCGAAGCGTCTCATCGATCCGACGCGGATCGGCGACGATGGCCTTCTTGAGACCTTCCACCGCCCCGAACTCCACGAAGTGCGTGGCGATGCCCAGGCGCATGCAGTCCGCGCCCTTGATCCGCGCGCCGGTCAGAGCCAGCCACAGCCCGGCCTTGCCCGGCAGACGCGGAAGGTACCAGCCCCCCCCGACATCCGGCAAGAGGCCGATGCCTGTCTCGGGCATGGCGAAGGTGGTGCGCTCGGTGGCGATCCGCAGGTGGGCCGGCATCGCAATCCCGGCGCTCGGTGGCGATCCGCAGGTGGGCCGGCATCGCAATCCCGACACCACCGCCCATCACGATCCCATCCATCACGGCGACAACGGGCGTCTCGTAGGTGAACAGCAGATGGTTCAGCTGGTACTCGGTGTGAAAGAACCGGCGCGCCTCCACCCCGTCCTTCGCGCCGCTCTCGGCCAGCATGCGGATGTCACCGCCCGCGCAGAAGCCGCGCTCGCCCGCATGATCGATCAGGACCATGTAGATCTCGGGATCGTCCTGCCAGTCCAGCAGCGCGCCGATCATGGTCTCGCACATGCCAAGGGTCAGGGCGTGCAGCGCCTTAGGGCGGTTGAGGGTGATCCGCCCGACGTTCTTCTCGACGCGGATCAGGACTTCAGGGTCGTCGGTCATTTCAAGTCCTATGCGGGTTCGCCCACGGGCGCGCAGTCGAAGCGGTCGATCTGGCCGCTAGCCAGGCGATAGATGGCGTCCTGAGGGATATCGAGCCGCAGCGTCTCTTCTCTCGGCAAGCCAGCGTAAGCGCCGCGCAGCAGCCGGCCAGCGACGCCATGGCTGACGACAATCAGGCGCCGCTCGGGTTCGGCCGCCTGCTCGTCCAGCCACGATATCAGACGCGCCATCATGGCCTCGTACGTCTCGCCGCCCGGCGCCTGGAAGCCCCAGGCGTCGTCGCCCATCAGATGCGGGTTCTCGCCATGCACCTCTTCGCGCAGGCGTCCGGACCATTCACCGACATCGATCTCGACAAGCCGCTCGTCGAAACCGACCTCAAGGCCCAGCCGCTCGCCGATCGCTTCCGCCGTCGCGCGCGCCCGACGAAGCGGGCTGGCGACAAGCCGCCAAGGCGCAGGCGGGTCGCGCCGCACGAGGTCGTGCAGCAACGCGCCCATGGCGCGGGCCTGCATAAGGCCCAGAGGCGTCAGATCAGACTCCGTCCGCCCCTGCAGACGGCCCTCGCGATTGTGGAAGGTCTGGCCGTGGCGGCAGAGATAGATCATCCGACGCTCATTGGCGGAACATCTCGCGGGCGATGATGACGCGCATGATCTCGTTGGTCCCTTCCAGGATCTGGTGCACCCGCAGATCGCGCACGAGGCGTTCCAGCGGATAGTCCTGGAGGTAGCCGTAGCCGCCGTGCAGCTGCAAGGCGTCATTGGCGACCTGGAAGCCGGCGTCGGTGGCGAAGCGCTTGGCCATGGCGCACAGCTTGGTGGCCCCGGGGTGTTTGCTGTCCAGCGCATGGGCGGCGCGGCGCACCATCAGGCGGGCGGCCTCCAGTTCGGTGGCCATGTCGGCCAGCTTGAACTGCAGGGCCTGGAAGTCCTTCAGCGGCCGACCGAACTGGTTGCGGGTTTCCAGATAGGCCTTGGCGGTGTCGAGGGCGAACTGGGCGCCGCCGAGCGAGCACGAGGCGATGTTCAGGCGACCGCCGTCCAAGCCCATCATGGCGAAACGGAAGCCTTCGCCTTCCTGCCCGATCCGGTTGGCCACCGGCACGCGGCAGTTGTCGAAGTTCACCTGGGCTGTCGGCTGGGCGTTCCAGCCCATCTTCCGCTCATTGGCCCCGAAGCTCAGGCCTTCCATGCCTTTCTCGACCACGAAGGCCGAGACGCCCTTGGCGCCCTCGCCGCCCGTGCGCGCCATAACGACATAGACGTCCGAGACGCCGCCGCCGGAGATGAAGGCCTTGCCGCCGTTGAGGACATAGTGATCGCCGTCCAGCTTGGCGCTCGTGCGCATCGCGGCCGCGTCCGAACCCGAGCCCGGCTCGGTCAGGCAGTAGCTGGCGATCAGCTCCATGGAGGTCAGGCGCGGCAGGTAGCGCTGGCGCAGATCGTCAGAGCCAAAGCGGTCGATCATCCACGACGCCATGTTGTGGAT
>NCDQ01000516.1 GCA_002280275.1 Caulobacter vibrioides
GGTGAGGAGGACACCGCCGCCCTCCTGCCCCGCTTGCGGGGGAGGTGGCTCGCTGCGGATACGCAGCGAGACGGAGGGGGCGTGATTGGCGGATCCTAATGCGGCAGTAGCGCCATGGCCGCGCTGGCCACGGTGCTCACCGGCAGCGCCTTCAGGTCCGGCGAGCGGATCACCGCCACGTGGCCGCGCGGGCCGCAAAGCTCGGGATCGGAGGCGTCGGAGAACAGGGCGATGGTCGGCGCGCCGGCGGCCGCCAGCAGGTGCGTCGGGCCGGTGTCGTTGCCGACGGCCAGCGCCGCTTTGGCCCCCAGCACGGCCAGTTGCGCGAAGTCGGTGCGGCCGGTCAGGTCGCGCGCGCCGCCGACGGCCTTCTGGATGTGGCGCGCCATGGCGCTTTCCTGGGGGCCGCCGATGATGACGATGTCCAGGCCCTTGGCCTTCAGCAGCGATCCGAGCTGGGCGTAGTACTCGACCGGCCAGCGCTTCTCGAGCCGGTGGGCCGAGCCGCCCGGCACGAACAGAACGTAGGGACGCGGCGCGGCGGCGCCGGCGACGGGGCGTGGCTCTTTGTGCTTGCGCAGGATCCAGGACAGGTCGGGCGGCGGCGCGCTGCCCGGCGCGGTCGGGGCGTCGGGCCAGATCCCGGCGGCGCGGAGCTGATCGGCCTGACGCTCCAGCGTGTGCATTTTCAGGCGCGCCGAGCCCTTCTGGGGCAGCGCGCAGCCCAGCGCGATCCCGTTCCATTGCGGGGGGAAGGGACGCAGCAACTGGAAGTACCAGTTGGTCCGGCTGTTGGTCTGCAGATCGTAGATGCGGTCGTAGCGCGCCTTGCGGACGCGACCGATCATGGCCAGGGTCTGGCCGAAGTCGTCCGGGCGCCCGTCGGTCTCGACGGTGTTGACGTAGGGGCTGAGCTTGGCCAGGGCCTCGAAGGGCGGAGTGGTCAGCAGGGTGATCTTGGCCTTGGGGTGGGCTTCACGGATCTTGCGCATTGCGGCCAGGGCCAGGACGAAATCGCCCAGCGCGCCCAGCTTGATGACCAGGACCTTCTTGATCTCCTTGCTCAAGACGAACGCTCCAAACCCAACACACGCGCATAGACCTTGAGGGTCGCTTCGCACATCGCGTCCACTGAATACAACCGCCGAGCACGCAGGCGAGCGGCTTGTCCCATGGATTGACGTGCTGACGCGCCAAGATCGGCGGCCTCCAGCAGCGCCGTGGACCAGGCCTCGGCGTCGCCGGGCGCGACCAGCCATCCGGTTTCGCCCGGCACGACGGTCTCGCGCGTGGCTCCATGGTCGGCCGCCATGACGGGGCGTCCCATGACCTGAGGCTCGACCGCCGTGCGCCCGAAGGCTTCGGGCTCCAGCGACGGGGCGATGGCGAGATCGGCCAGCAGATAGGCGGCCGGCATGTCGTCGCAATGACCGACCAGCTTGACGGCGTCCTGGAGGCCCGCCTGAGCGATCGCCGCTTCCAGTTCGGCGCGGTAGCCCTTGCGGCCTTGGTCATCGCCGGCCAGCAGCAGCAGCACCTTGTCCTGGCCACGGGCCTTCAGCAGCGCCATCGCCTGAACCAGCAGGCCCTGGCCCTTCCAGCGGGTCAGGCGACCGGCCAGCAGCACCTTCAGGCGACTCTCGCCCGGCGCAACGCCCCAGGCCTGGCGCAGGGCCTCGATCCGGTCCGCGCCGACCACCGCAGGCTCGAAGCGCGAGAGGTCGACGCCGCGCGGGATGGCCACCACCTTGTCGGCGGCGACGCCGTGTTCGCGGATGACGTGCTCGCGCGTGTACTCTGAGTTGGCGATCACCACCGCGCCCT
>NCDQ01000074.1 GCA_002280275.1 Caulobacter vibrioides
GGCCCGGCGGCGCGGTGCAGCACGAACAGCCGCACACCCTCCAGCGCCGGGCGGGCCAGCGCCCGCAATGCCGCGATCTCCGCCGCCTCGGCAGGGCCCTCGGCCAACAGGGCGGTGAAGGCGGCCGGGGGCAGCAGCAGGGCTTGCTGGCCGAACAGCGCCCGGTCCAGCCGCACGAAGCCGCATTCCTCCGCGGCAAGGCGCAGGCGATCCGCGGCGATCTCCGGCCCGCCAGCCTCCTCCAGCAGCACCGCCCGGCCGCCGGGGGTGAGGATGCGGGCGAAATCGGCCAGCAGCCCGCCCGGATCGTCGGCGGCGAACAGCGCCCGGTGGCACAGCACCCGGTCCTGACTGGCGGCAGGCAGGTCCAGCCGGATGCCGTCATGCAGCAGATGGCCCGGCGGGGCCGCGCTGCCCGGCGGCGCGGCAAAGCAGGCCTGGCAGCCGGACGCTTCCAGCAAGGTGCCAGACCAGCCATCCCGGCTGCCGTAATCCAGCACCCGAAGCCCGGGCACCAGGGCCGCCGCGTCCAGCATCGCGGCCAGCCCGGCCAGGCGCACCGCCAGTGCGGCGGGCGCCCCGGGGCTCATCGCTTGGCCGCGTATTCGGGCAGGCCCTTCAGGCTTTCCGTCGTGTCGAAGTCGCGCAGCACGGCATCGCTGGCCATTTCCACCTCCACCAGCCGGTCGGCATGGCGGGCCGCCAGGTGGCGCGCGCCGATGTCGCCGGTGATGGCCAGCATCTGCGGCAGGAATTCCCGCGCCCAGAGCATGGGGTTGCCCTGCTTGCCGCGGAAGGTGGGTTGCACGATGGCGCGACCCTCCTCCGGATCGAAGGCGGAAAGCAGGCGGTCCAGCATGACGCCGGAGACCAGCGGCACGGGCTTCTTCGTCTACGGCCTGGCCTGGGGCGTGAACCACGGCCTTCTGCCGCGAGCCAAGTATGGTCCGGCTATCGACAGGGGCTGGAAGGCGCTGGAGGCGGCGATCGAACCGGACGGCCGTCTGGGCTGGGTGCAGCGAGTGGGCGTGGCGCCCGACCAGGTTGGACGCGAAGATACGCAGCTCTATGGCGTCGGCGCCTTCCTGCTGGCGGCCAGCGAGGTGCGTCGCCTTGGGCCAGCTTCCAAAGGTCAGGCCAATCGCTAAGATAGGATCGTAGAATCCGAAGCGAGGCTGGATGCGCGGCGCGCCCGACCCCCAGAAGCTGTACCAGCAGGTGGCCCGGTCCATCGCCGCGTCGATCGCCGAGGGGCGGTACGCGCCGGGTGATCGGCTGCCCTCGGAGCGAGGGCTCGCCGACTCGTTCGGGGTCAGCCGGCCCACGATCCGGGACGCCATGATCGCCTTGGAGTTTCAGGGGCTGGTGGAGGCGCGCCAAGGCTCGGGCGTCTATGTCACGGCCCCTGGCGCGGTCGAAAAGGATCCGTCGGAAGCCGAGGTTTCCGCGCTGGAGCTGACCGAAGCGCGGCGGCTCTTCGAGGGCGAGGCCTGCGCCCTTGCGGCCGCAGCCATCGAGGACGAGCAGATCGTCGCCTTGGAGCGCATGACCCGCGACCTGGCGCGCCATGCCGGTAGCGAGGAAGGCGAGCGGCTGGAGCATGATTTTCACCTTGCCGTCGCCCACGCCACCCGCAACGCGGCGATCGTGGCGGCGGTGGAGGAGATCTGGATCCTGCGCCGGCAGTTCGCCGATTGCGCGAAGGCGCTGAGGCGGGTTCGGTTCGCCGCGCCCGACGCTTTCGCAGACGACCATCGCCGCATCGTCGACGCCCTGCGCGCGCGCGACCCCAAGGACGCGCGACGAGCGATCCACGACCACCTCAACCGCACGGTTGAGGTTCTGCTGTCCATGGCCGAGCGGGACGCGCTGGAGCGCACGCGGCGCGAGATGGCCGATCGTCGCGACGAACTCCTGCGTCGGACTGCCATCTAGCGTTGATTTTTGGCTTCCCTAGCGGCACGCGTTAATTCGCCGCACAAATCAAGGCCTTGCGGTCCAAGCCCTGCGCATGCTGACCTCGGCTCAAGGAATCAGGGGGTTGAGATGTCGGATACGTTGCCGCCGGCGAGCGTTGAGATGGTGTTGAAGGCGATCTCTGCGGAGATGTCGCTCGCCGCTGTCGCCTGCGGGCACCTGGATGTGGCGTTGGGTAAGATCCTCGAGGTCGTGCCGGACGAGCATCGTCTTTCGGTCATGCAGGAACTGCACACGGTGGATTTGCTGGCGCAGCACATTACTGCGCTGACCGATTTCACGGGGAATCTGTCTCAGCAGCACGGGCAGGGCGTTCTGGAAGTGAACGACTCTCTGAACGCGATCACGCTGGGCGATGTGGCGGCGCGCCTGCGAGAAGCCATCGTCGGCGGCGTTTAGCGCCCGACCGCTTCGGCTCGGTCCGCTTGAGGGCCGGTCTGGTTCAGGCGGAACAGCCTAAACCAGATTGGCAGGCCGCAGAGCTTGTGTCGAAATTCGGCTGGCCTGGGCGTCCTCGGACGTCAATGACCAGGAGTGTCGACATGCGCCCGATCATCACCGCCTTCAAAGCCTCTCCAGATCGCGGCCGCGGCCTCGCGCGCGATATGGCGGTGCGTTGGGCGCTGGAGGAGGTCGGGCTGGCCTATGACGTCCGCCTCGTGACGTTCGACGACTTGAAGTCGTCAGAACATCGGGTGCTGCAACCGTTCGGTCAGATCCCGACCTTTGAGGCCGACGGCGTCGCGATCTTCGAGTCCGGCGCGATTGTCCTGCATGTCGCCGATCAGCGCCCTGGACTGCTGCCGGCTGACGCGGCGGCGCGGGCGCGCGCGATCGCCTGGATGTTCGCAGCCGTGAGCACGGTCGAGCCGCCGATCGTCGAACGGTCGATGGCGAGCTTGCTTGAGCGCGATCAGCCCTGGTTCGCCGCGCGCCAAGCTCTTCTCGACCAGCGGGTTCAAGTGCGGCTCGCCGACCTGTCGGCGCGGTTGGCGGACGGCCTGTGGCTCGACGGCGCCTTCAGCGTCGGCGACCTGATGATGGTCGCGGTGCTGCGCAGGCTGAACGGCTCGGGCGTTCTGGAGGCTCACCCAGCGGTCGAGGCCTATGTCGCGCGCGCCGAGGCTCGGCCGGCCTTTCAGCGAGCGTTCGCCGCGCAACGTGCCGTGTTTGAAGCCTCGGAGGGGGCCGTTTCCTAGACCGCGTCGATGGGCAGCTTGAGATAGCGAACGCCGTTGGCCTCAGGTTCGGGCAAACGTCCTGCGCGGATATTCACCTGGACGGACGGCAAGATCAGGCGCGGCATGGCCAGCGTTGCGTCGCGCGCCTGGCGCTGGCGGACGAACGCGTCCTGCTCCACCCCCTCATTGACATGGACATTTTCGGCCCTTTGCTCGCCGACGGTGGTCTCCCAGCGAAACTCCGCCCGGCCAGGCGCCAAGTAGTCGTGACACAGGAACATCCGCGTCTCTGCGGGGAGCGAGAGCAGACGACGGACCGAGGCGAACAGCGTCGCCGCATCGCCGCCCGGAAAGTCGCAGCGCGCGGTGCCATAGTCGGGCATGAACAGGGTGTCGCCGACGAACACCGCATCGCCGATGACGTAGCTGACGCAGGCGGGCGTGTGCCCGGGCGTATGCAGTACGACGACGTCCAAGGATCCGATCGAGAAGCGCTCGCCGTCGTGGAACAGGTGGTCGAACTGGCGACCATCGGGGGTGAATTCCGGGCCCATGGCGAACAGCGCGCCGAACACCTTTTGAACGGAGAGGATCTCTGCGCCGATAGCGATGCGGCCGCCCAGCGCCGCCTGCAGGTAAGGCGCCGCCGACAGGTGATCGGCGTGGGCGTGGGTTTCCAGGATCCACTCGACCTTCAGTCCGTGGGCCTTAACGTGCGCGATGATCCTGTCCGCGTTGCCGTGGCTGGTCCGGCCGGACGCGGGATCGAAATCCAGGACGCTGTCGATGATCGCACAGCTGTCCGACCCCGGGTCCTTGACCACATACGAGACGGTAAAGGTGTCCTGGTCGAAGAATCCCGTGACGTCGGCCCGGGTCTTGGCCTGAATGAGGGCTCGGGCGGAAGCGAGAGCGGCGTCTTGAAGCGACATGGTTCGGTTCCGGTTGAAAACTAGCTCCGATACATATATTCGAATATATGAATATATCAACCGTCCGAGGCTGAAGTGGACCCTCACACAATCATCGCCGTTCTCGCCAGCGGCGCCTTGGTGGGCGTGCTGCTCGGGTTGTTCGGCGGCGGAGGTTCCGTGCTGGCCACGCCGCTTCTGCTCTACGTCGTGGGTATCGGCGATCCGCATCTGGCGATCGGCACCTCGGCCGCAGCGGTCTCGGTGAACGCGGCGGCGAACCTCCTGGATCACTGGCGGGGCGGCCGGGTGAAGTGGCCGTGCGCCAGCGTTTTCGCGGGGGCGGGCCTGATCGGGTCGTTGCTGGGCTCCAGTGTCGCCAAGCTGGTCGATGGTCAGAAGCTTCTGCTGTTCTTCGCCTTCGCCATGGCGGCGATCGCGATATCGATGATGCGCAAGCCCGGATCGGAAGGCGATCCGGATGTCCACATCACTTGGCCCCTGATGCGTCGTCTCGCGCCCGTGGGGGTTCTGACCGGCGCGGCGGCGGGCTTCTTCGGGATCGGCGGGGGGTTCCTGATCGTACCGGGGTTGATGGCCGCGACCGGGATGACGCTGGCCAGCGCCTCGGCCTCCTCCCTGGTCTCAGTGGCCCTGTTCGGCGCGGCCACGTCGGTGAACTACGCCTTGTCCGGCTGGGTCGATTGGAAGATCGCGGGCGTGTTCATCCTCGGCGGCGCTGCGGGCGGGATCCTGGGCGTTCGAGGCGCTGGCCTGCTGGCCGGCCAAGCCCTGCTGGCGCGGAGGCTGTTTGCAACGCTCGTCCTGGCCGTGGCCGCCTACGTCGCCTGGCGCGCGTCGGCCGCGCTGTAAGGCGTTCGCGGGTTCAGCCGCCCGTGCGGTAGATGTCGGAAAGCGTCGCGAGAACCCGCGCAGCGTTATCGTCGCTCAGGCGATAATAGATCGTCTGGGCCTCGCGGCGCGTGGCGACCAGGCCTTCGGCGCGCATCTTGGCCAGGTGCTGCGAAGTCGCTGACTGCGCCAACCCCGCATGGTCGGAGAGATCGCCCACCGACGCCTCGCCGTCAGCCAGTCGGCAAAGCAGCAGCAAGCGCTGTTCGCTCGCTAGCAACTTGAGCAGCCTCGCCGCGTCGCTGGCGCAAGCGCGCAGGTCGGCGACGTCCGAGGGCGAATGGCAAGAAACGGCGGGGGCGGTCATTGGAGCCAATGTAGAAACCAGGGGTTCAGGATCAAGCGGTCTTGGATTTCACGGGCGTGTCCGGGTCGCGCAAGACGACATAGATCGCCGGGATGACCAAAACTGTAAGGACGGTGGAGGAGGCGAGCCCGAACAGCAGCGAGATCGCCAGGCCCTGGAAGATCGGGTCGGTCAGGATCACCGCCGCCCCGATCATCGCCGCCAGCGCGGTCAAGACGATCGGCTTGAAGCGGATAGCGCCGGCCGTCAGCAGCACCTCACGCAGCGGTTGGCCGCCCTCGGCGCTGTGGCGGATGAAGTCCACCAGCAGGATCGAGTTACGCACGATGATCCCCGCCAGGGCGATGAAGCCGATCATCGAGGTCGCGGTGAACGGCGCCTGGAACAGGACGTGGCCCAGGACGATGCCGACCAGGGTCAGCGGGATGGGGGTGAGGATCACCAGCGGCAGGCGGAAGCTTTTGAATTGCGCCACCACCAGCACGTAGATGCCCAGGATCGCCACACCGAAGGCTGCGCCCATGTCGCGGAAGGTCACCCAGGTGATCTCCCATTCGCCATCCCACAGCACCGTGGGACGGCTTTCGTCGGTCGGCTGGCCGTTCAGACGGATGTCGGGCTTGGGCGTGGCGCCCCAGTCCATGTCGCGCAGGCGCTTGTTCACGTCCATCATGCCGTAGATCGGCGCCTCATAGGCGCCGGCCAGTTCAGCCATGACCATATCAACGTCGCGGCCGTCGCGGCGGAAGACGTGGGTCGAGCCGGCCTCGCGCTTGGCCTCGACGACTTCAGACAGTTCGACGAGGCGACCGTCGGCGGCGCGGGCGACCGGGGTCGCACCGAGGCCTTCGCCCCAGGTGCGGGCGTTCTGCGGCAGCCGAACGGCGATCTCCAGCGGGTCGCGGCCCTCGCCACGATGCGCGTAGCCGACCACCTGGCCCCCGAAGGCCGCGCCGATCGAGTCGAGCACCTCGCGGTCGGAGACGCCAAGAGCTTCCAAGCGCGTGCGATCCGGAAGCAGGCGCAGGGTAGGGCGGGGCGCGCCCCAGCTGTCGTCGATATCGACGACATAGGGCACGGCGTGGAAGGTGGCCTTGACCTTCTCGGCGACCGCGCGGCGGGTGGCGGCGTCGGGACCGTAGATCTCGGCCAGCAGGGTCGCCATCACGGGCGGTCCTGGCGGGGCTTCGACAACCTTGATGGCCGCGCCGGCGGGGAGGGCGAGGCGCGACAGGCGCTCGCGCAGGTCCAGGGCCACAACGTGGCTTGAACGCTTGCGGTCATGCTTGGGGGCGAGCGCGACCGAAAGGTCGCCCTGCTCGGGGCGGCTGCGCAGGTAGTAGTGGCGCACCAGACCGTTGAAATTGAACGGCGAGGCGGTCCCGGCGTAGGAGTCGATGGCCACCGTCTCGGGCAAGGTCCCGGCGATGGCGGCGGCCTGCGCCAGGGTGCGCTGGGTGATCTCCAGCGACGTGCCTTCCGGCATGTCCAGCACCACCTGCAGCTCGGACTTGTTGTCGAACGGCAAGAGCTTCACCGTCACGGTCTTGGTGGCGAACATGGCGCAAGCCAGCACCGTGGCGAGGCCGACGCCGCCCAGGAACATCCAGGCGGTGCGACGGTCGCGGATCACCCAGCCGGCGACCCGACGGTAGAGCGCGCCTAGCTTGCCCTCGTCGTCATGGCCATGGCCTTGCGGCCCGCCGTCGAGCGCCTTGCGGGCGAAGCGAACCATCAGCCAGGGCGCGATGACCACGGCGACGAAGAACGAGAACACCATGGCGGCCGAGGCGTTGACCGGGATCGGCGCCATGTAGGGACCCATCAGGCCCGAGACGAACAGCATCGGCAGCAGGGCCGAAACCACGGTCAAGGTGGCGACTACTGTGGGATTGCCGACCTCGGCGACGGCCTCGACGGCGGCCTGGATCCGGCCGCGACCATCGTTCATGGCCCAGTGGCGGGCGATGTTCTCGATCATGACGATGGCGTCGTCGACCAGGATGCCGATCGAGAAGATCAACGCGAACAGGCTGACCCGGTTGATCGTGTAGCCCATCAGGTTCGAGGCGAAGAGCGTCAGCAGGATCGTGGTTGGGATGACGACGGCGGTGACGGCGGCCTCGCGCCAGCCGATGGCCAGGCCGATCAGCACGACGATCGAGATGGTGGCCAGTCCGAGGTGGAAGAGCAGCTCGTTGGCCTTTTCATTGGCCGTGGCGCCGTAGTCGCGGGTGACATCGACGTTCAGGGAGTCGGGCAGCAGCGACCCTTTCAGCATCTCCACGCGGCTCAGAACGGCCTCGGAGACGACGACGGCGTTGGCGCCCTTGCGCTTGGCGATCGCCAAGCTGACAGCCGGGGCCTCGCTCCAGCCGCTTTCCAGTCGCGCGTAGCGGCGGACCTGTGTCTGGTCCTCGCGCGGGCCTTCGGTCACGTCGGCGACATCGCGCACATAGACGGCTTCGCCCTTGGCGGAGGGCAGGGCCAGAAGGCCGATCTCGGTGGCGGTCTTCAGGTCGCGGCCGGCGGTGACGGCGACCGCCTCGCCGCCGTTGCGCACGTCGCCGGCGGGGAAGGCGCGCGTGGCCTGCCGGATGGTGTCCATCAGCGCGCCCATCGACACGCCGCGCAGCGCCAGGCGGGCCGGGTCGGGCGTGACGCGGATCTCGCGCGGCCGCCCGCCGACGATGAAGGTCAGGCCGACATTGTCGACCTTGGCGACCTCGGTCTTCAGCTTGCCGGCGATTTCGCGCAGCGCCTCGTCGGTCCAGCGGTTCTCGAAGCCCGGCTTGGGCGAGAGGGTCAGCACCAGGCTCGGCACATCGTTGATGCCGCGCGTCTGGATCAGGGGCTCAGGCACGCCGGCCGGGATCTTGTCGTAGTTGGCGCGGACCTTCTCGTGAATCCGCACGGCCGCCGCATCCGGATCAACGCCGACCTTGAAGCGCGCCGTGACCATCACCTGGTGGTCGTCGGCGAAGGTGTAGACGTGCTCGACCTCGTTGACGCTTTTGACGATGGCTTCCAGCGGCTTGCCG
>NCDQ01000517.1 GCA_002280275.1 Caulobacter vibrioides
ATCGACGGCTCCACCGGCGACATCCTGGCCGGCGCGCCGAAGATGATCGAGCCCGAGCTGACTGGCGATTTCGCCACCCTGATGGGCTGGGCCGATGAGGTCCGCCGCCTGAAGGTCCGCGCCAACGCCGAGACCCCGCTGGACGCCAAGACCGCCCGCCAGTTCGGCGCAGAGGGCATCGGTCTGTGCCGCACCGAGCACATGTTCTTCGACGACACCCGGATCGCCGCCGTGCGCGAGATGATCTTGGCCGACGACGAGAAGGGCCGCCGCGCCGCGCTGGCCAAGATCGCGCCGTTCCAGAAGGCCGACTTCGTCGAGCTCTTCACGATCATGGAAGGCCTGCCGGTCACGATCCGCCTGCTGGATCCGCCGCTGCACGAGTTCCTGCCGCACACCGAGGAAGACGTCCAAGCCGTGGCCGAGGCCACCGGTCTCGACGCCGCTAAGCTGATGCGTCGCGCCAAGGAGCTGCACGAGACCAACCCCATGCTAGGCCACCGCGGTTGCCGCCTGGGCGTGTCGTACCCCGAGATCTACGAGATGCAGGTCCGCGCCATCCTCGAGGCCGCCTGCGAAATCGCCAAGTCGGGCAAGGCCGCGCCGGTGCCGGAAATCATGCACCCGCTGGTCGCCAAGGGCGAGGAGATGAAGTACCTGCGCGACCTGACCGATCGCGTCGCCAAGGCGGTGCTGGAAGAGCAGGGCGTGGCGCTGGAGTACACCGTCGGCACCATGATCGAGCTGCCCCGCGCGGCTCTGCGCGCCGGTGATCTGGCTGAGAACGCCGCGTTCTTCAGCTTCGGCACCAACGACCTGACCCAGACGACGTTCGGCATCAGCCGCGATGACGCAGGCAAGTTCCTGAACGCCTATATCGAGAAGGGTATCTTCGAGAAGGACCCCTTCGTCAGCCTCGATCAGGACGGCGTGGGCGATCTGATCCGTCTGGCCGCCGAGCGCGGCCGGGCGGTGCGTCCGGACGTCAAGCTGGGCATCTGCGGCGAGCACGGCGGCGATCCGGCTTCGATCGGCTTCTGCGAGAAGGTCGGCCTCGACTACGTCTCGTGCTCGCCCTACCGCGTGCCGATCGCCCGTCTGGCGGCGGCCCAGGCGGCCTTGGCCAACGTCAAGGGTTAGAAAACAGCGTTATCCAATCGTCGTTGACTGGGTTTAATCTCCCTTCGCCCCCGCGTGAGACGGGGCGAAGGGAGAAAACGACAATGCGTATTGCGATCCTCGCCGCCGTGGCGGTGATGGCGGCGGCCAGCGCCGCTGCGGCCGACCCCATGGCGAGCGCCTACAACAACACGGTGACCATCACCTATCCGAATGGCGCAATGACCAAGATGCACATCGACGCCGACGGCTCGTATGTCGCCAAGGCGCCGGATGGTTCGATGGCCAAGGGGAGCTGGAAGATCGAGAATGGATCGACCTGCTTCACCCAGACCGAGCCCGCGCCGCCGGCGGGGACGCCCGCCAATTGCAGCCCGACTGTCGAGCGTAAGGTCGGCGAGAGCTGGACGGCCCCGGGGCCGAACGGATCAACGCTCAACGTCAGCATCGTCGCTGGCCGATAGGCGCAGGCGGTCAGCGCTGTCGAGGCCCGACGCTCCCTGGGTGTCGGGCTTTCCTTTTTGATTTGGCCAGGCCGCATCATCCATTTTGGCTAGACCAATCGGCGCTTAGCCGTCTATCGAAGGACGTGCTGAGGAGGATGGCGGATGATTGACGGGCTTGCCCTTGCGGCTTTCTTGCTGGCCATGCCGGAGCAGCTCCGCCCGGATGGACGTCTCAATCCGCCCGCCGCTGAGCAACAA
>NCDQ01000518.1 GCA_002280275.1 Caulobacter vibrioides
CAAGCCGCTGATCTACGAGTTCTTCCGCAAGTCGTGGCGCGGCTCGCGGCCGGCCTGGGGCGAGTTCAGCGTCGAGATCGGCATGGAATATGTCGGCGAGCCGCCGTGGATGGACCTCGACAACCTGGCCAAGGCGTTGCTGGATGCGATCAAGGGCTACGCCTTCCACGATGACGCCCAGGTCGCCCGGCTGCTGGTCGAGCGACGGCCGGGCGATCGCGAGCGGATCGTCATTCAGGTGCGGAAGCTCAGCTCAAGCCTTATGCGGCGCACGCTCGAAGATTGACGCGGCTACGGCCACGTACAGCACTACCAGGAAGGCGCCATAGCGGCCGACGCTGACCGGATCGGTGGTCGGCATCACTTCGCCATAACGGGACACGACCAGCGCGCCGGCGACGAGGCCTGGCGTGGAGAACATCAGCATCGGAAACAAACGGCGGCGGCGCGGCGTATGCGTCAGCCGCGCCACCGCCTGGAAGGCGAACGTAACGGCCGCTGCGGCCGCGAACGCGTTCAGTGCGTAAAACCAGAAGGCGCTTTCGAGAACTCCCCCGCCGAAAGCTGCGTAAAACAGGGTGGCCGCCGACCAGGCCGCAAGCCCTGTTCCCCCAAACGCCAGACCGTCCAGTTTTGACACGTCGCGTCTCCTTTCTCGTCTCCCCGAACACCGATCTGCAAGGTCGGCGCCGGAGGGAAAAAGGAACGTTCGGTGACGATCAGCTCAGCCAGGGCAGCAGATAGCCCCAGAGGCCCAGGAGCATGCTCAGGAACCCCAGCAGCAGGGCGGTGAATGTGAAGGCGACCTTGCGGCCGTCGCTCCAGCTGTCGACCCGACGGCCGCCGCGCCAGACCATCGGCAGAAGGCCTAGGGTCAGCACGCCCAGCGCGGCGGCCACTAGCGCACAGGCCGAGCCGCTGAGCAGCCAGCCGCTGGGCCAGCCAAAGAAGACGTTGGTCTGATCGGCCGCCTTCGCCGCGAACACGCCCATGCAGCTGGCGGAGATCAGCCAAAGGACCGCCTGCATGACCTGCATCTGCCCAGCGCGGGCCTGGATCGGCGTCTGTCGCGCCTCGCGGCGATTGCGGAACAGCGCGCCGAGGATCGTGGCCACGCAGGCAAGGCCCGCGATCGTCACCGTCCAGGACAGGAGCGAGGCCGACCTCAAGAAGCCGATGCGTTCGTAGGTCGAAAAACCCCGCGCCGCGTAGAACCGTGACGGTCGATCGCCGTTCGTATCGAAGACCAGGGTCAAGGGGCCATCCACCGCTTTGAATACGCCAAGGCGGGAGGTCCCATTGTAGAGCGAGGTGAAGCCGCCGTCGGTCACCGAAAGCCGGCCATCTGGCGTGGCGCGAACCTGGGCGCGGCCGATTAGCCGGTTGGTGAAGCCTTCCAGCCCGCCATAAGCCCTCCGGCTGGTCAGGTAGTCGCCTTCAAAGGCCCTGGCCTGGTCGTAGCTCAGCGTGCTGACGGCGGGCACAGCCGGCGCGGGGGCGTAGAAGTGCTCCAGAATCGTCGAGGGCAGGGTGGCGGGCAGGTGGGCGCCGCTGTCGGTGTTGACCGACACGAAGATCCCAAGACCCAGCTCAGGCACGATCACCAGGTTGGAGTGGAAGTACAGCGTCGCGCCCTGGTGGCCGAAGCCGCGGCGACCGCCAGGCAGGGGCATGTCCTGAAAGCCCGCGTTCCAACCCGCCGCGTCGGGCGACGGTCGGTACATCGGCGTGCGGAAGGCTTGCGCGGTCTTCGGCGAGAAGATGGTTCGACCGTCGATCCCCCCGCTGTTCAGCAGCAGGGTCATGTAGCGGGCCATGTCG
>NCDQ01000519.1 GCA_002280275.1 Caulobacter vibrioides
GCACCTTGGCCATGTCACGTCTCCAGCGCGTTCGCCCAGTCCTCAGACCACCTTAGCAGAGGCCAAAGCGCGACGATCAAGTCTCCGCCACGGGGGCTCAGGCGATAGCCGCCCTCGGCCGCGACGATGTCAGCGGCGCGCAGTTCGGCCAGACGGGCGTTCAGGGTGCCAGGCGGCAGCTCGGCCGCCGCCTGCAGCGCCCGGAAGGTCAGCACCCGCCCCTCGCGAAGCTCCCAGACGATCCGCAAGGCGCCGCGACGCCCCAGCAGGTCGAGAGCGGCCATGATCGGCCTGCCGGTGTCCGAACCGCGAACCGCACCGCCCGGAAGAGGCGCTTCATTTTTTGTAGCATCACCGCAATCTTGCATGATACAAATTTTGTAGCACGAAGGATGTCAGATGTCGCCCAGGATCGATCCCGCAAAAGCGCCCTACCCGCCGGCCATCGCTAAGATGCTGGAACGCCTGAAAACGCCGGGCGAGGAACCGCTGTCGCTGTTCCGGACCCTGGCCCGCGACGAGCGGCTCTTTGCGCGCTTCACTGGCGGCGGACTGCTGGATCCGGGCCACCTGTCGCTGCGGGACCGTGAAATCGTCATCCACCGCATCTGCGCCCTTAACGGCTGCGGCTACGAGTGGGGCGTCCACGCAGCGATCTTCGCCCCAGCGGCGGGGCTGGACACCGAGCGCCTCGCCGCAACCCTCGCCCCCGGGGTCGCCGACTGCTGGAGCGAGGACGAGGCGTTGCTGATCGCCTTTTGCGACGCGGTGAACGCGCGCGCCGACGTCGACGACGCGCTCTGGGCGCGCATGGCGCTAGCGTTTTCGGAAGAAGCGCTGATCGAGCTGCTGATGCTGGCGGGCTTCTATCGGACCGTCAGCCTGCTGGCCAACAGCCTACGGCTGAGGCCAGAAGCGTTCGCCGTCCCGTTTCCAAGTCAGGCCAGCCCAAACCTCTATTGATCCATCTGTGTCGGAACACTCAAGCCGTGGCGAGCTGGGCTTTGGGCTAAGCCTACGGCCCTTTCCGCTCAGTGCGAGTCAATCAGATTATCAGAAAATGCTCTAGAACAGCGTCACGCCGAGATGTTCACCAACACGCCGCTGAGTTCGGCATTGACCTGACCGAGCGCCGCGCCGGCCGACACCGCCATCTTCACATTGTCTTGGGCGACCGCCAGCTTCGTAAGGTCTACAGGCGCAGGCCCGGCCACAGCCGGACGCGTCGCGGGCGACGGTGCGAAACCAGAGACTTTGGCAGCGGAAATCTGCACGGCGCGCTCCTCGAAAAGCCGCTGGATTGTTGTCCTTACGCCTTAATCAGACCTGACGAGACATAGTTAAGCATTCACTCCCTCAAGCCGCGACCGGCGTCGCCAGCGGCTCCCCGTGGAAGTACCGGCGCAGGTTCTCAAGCGTCAGGCTCACCATGGCCGGAAGGCTGTCCAGGGTGGCGCCGGCGGTGTGCGGCGTCAGCACGGTGCGCGGAACATCGGTCCACCGCGCGGCCGGCGTCGGCTCGGTCTCGAACACATCCAGCGCGGCCATGCCAAGCGCCCCGGACTTCAGGGCCCCGATCAGCGCGTCCTCATCGATCAGCGACCCGCGCGCGACATTGACGATCAGGCCCTGCGGGCCGACGGCCTCGATCACCGCCTTGTTGATCAAGTGCCGGTTCGAAGCGTCCGGGCGGGCGCAGACGACCAGGACGTCGCTCTCGCGCGCCAGGGCCATCAGGCTCTCGGCGCGCGGATAGGCGGCCTCCTTGGCGCGCGGCGCCCACCAAGCAACCTTCATGTCGAACGCGCTCAGGCGATGGGCCACCGCTTCGCCGATGTGACCCAAGCCCACGATCCCCACCTTCCGCCCCCGAAGCCCAGGGCGCGGAGCCATCCGCTCGGCGTGCGACCAGTGACCGCCGCGCAAACGCTGGTCGCCCTCGACGATGCCGCGCCAGGCGGCCAGGACCAAGCCGACGGCATGATCGGCCACATCGGCGGCGTTGAGGCCCGTCGAATGCGTCACCGCGATGCCGTGCGCCTTGCACCAAGGCACATCGACGCCGTCGTAGCCGACACTGACGCAGGCGATGAGGCCAAGGCGCGGCATCTCCGCCAGCATGTCCCGGCTCAGCGCCATCTCGCCCGCATGGACGATCGCTCGAATGTTTTGTCCTGGTCCCTCAAGGAAGGCCATCCGGTCCGGATAGTCCCACAGCCGATGCACGACATAGGCGCCCTCGAGAAGCGGCTGCAACGGCATCAGCATCTCGTGCGACAGCAGAACGTGGGGCTTCTCGGCGGCGGTTTGTGGCATCCGTTTCCTCCAACGCTGGGCGGTAGGCCCATACGCGCATCACAGCGCAGGCTACGCCGGTTGACGCAGGGTTAGAAACGAAAAGGGGCGACGGTCGCCCGTCGCCCCTTCCCTCAGAATTGAGAGCGCCCGAAGCGCCCCCCCTAACGCGCGAACTTCTGGAACTTGATGCGCTTTGGGATCAGGCTGTCGGCGCCCAGGCGGCGCTTCTTGTCTTCCTCGTACATCTCGAAGTTGCCTTCGAACCATTCGACGTGGCTGTCGCCCTCGAAGGCCAGGATGTGGGTGGCCAGGCGGTCCAGGAACCAGCGATCGTGGCTGATGACCACGGCGCAGCCGGCGAACTCTTCCAGCGCCTCTTCCAGGGCCTGCAGGGTTTCGATGTCCAGGTCGTTGGTCGGTTCGTCGAGCAGGATCAGGTTGCCGCCGGTGGCCAGGGTCTTGGCCAGGTGGACGCGGTTGCGCTCACCGCCCGACAGC
>NCDQ01000075.1 GCA_002280275.1 Caulobacter vibrioides
GAGAGGTGTCCTCCTCACCCGTGAAACGGGGGAGGTGGCGCGGCGCCGATAGGCGACGTGACGAAGGGGGCGCTCGCAAGTCTCCACCCGACACCCGCCCCAAAGGGAAACTTGCGTAACAAGACTGACTAGCCGTAAGCTCCTCCCAAAATCGGAGGATCCGCCCATGAAAGTCGAACGCCTGCCGCCCGTGCGGACCTCGCTGGGGCCGACCAACCACCCGTATATGACCGGCCCGTGGACCCCGCAGCACGAGGAGGTCAACGCCTGGGAGCTTGAGGTGCTGGAAGGCGCGATCCCGGCGGATCTCGACGGCGTCTATCTGCGCAACACCGAAAACCCGGTGCACGACCCGCTGGGTCGCTATCACCCGTTCGACGGCGACGGGATGATCCACCAGATCGAGTTCAAGGGCGGTCAGGCGACCTATCGCAACCGCTTCGTCCGCACCCGCTGCTTTGAGGCCGAGCAGGAAGTCAATCAGGGCCTGTGGGGCGGGCTGATGGACGGTCCGGGCACCTCCAAGCGGCCGGGCTTCGGCGCCCACGGGTCCTTAAAGGACAGCGCCAGCACCGACATCGTCGTCCACAACGGCGAGGCGATCGCCACCTTTTACCAGTGCGGCGAGGCCTATCGCCTGGACCCGCTGACGCTGGAGACTCTGGGCGTGGGCAGCTGGGCGCCGCTGGAGGGCGTCTCGGCGCACCCGAAGGTCGACGAGGCCACCGGCGAGCTGATGTTCTTCAACTACTCCAAGGCCTGGCCCTACATGCACTACGGCGTGGTCGGCGCCGACGGGAAGCGCAAGGTCTATCAGGGCGTGCCGCTGCCCGGTCCGCGCCTGCCGCACGACATGGCGTTCTCGTCCAAGTACGCGATCCTCAACGACCTGCCGGTGTTCTGGGACCAGGACCTGATGGCCCGCGACATCCACGCGGTGCGCCTGCACAAGGGCTTGCCCAGCCGCTTTGCGCTGGTGCCGCGCGAGGGCGGCGAGCCCCGCTGGTTCGAGGCCGAGCCGACCTATGTGCTGCATTGGCTGAACGCGTACGAGGACGGCGACGAGGTGGTGCTGGACGGCTACTTCCAGGAAAAGCCGATCCCCCGTCCGCTGGACGGCGCCCCCGACGGCCACGGCCACCTGATGGCCTATCTGGACGAGCACAGCTTCCTGCCCAAGCTCCATCGCTGGCGCTTCAACCTGAAGACCGGCGAGACGACCGAAAAGCACCTGGACGACCGGGTGCTGGAGTTCGGCATGTTCAACCAGAAATACGCCGGCAAGCCCTATCGCTACGCCTATTCCACCACCGCCAAGCCCGGGTGGTTCCTGTTCAACGGCTTCGTCAAGCACGACCTGGAAACCGGCGAGAGCTGGTCGATCACCTTGCCCGAAGGCCGCTACGCCAGCGAGGCGCCGTTTGCGCCCAAGGTCGGCGCGGTCGACGAGGATGACGGCTATCTGGTCAGCTTCATCATCGACGAAAATAAGGGGACCTCGGAGTGCCTGATCGTCGACGCGCGAGCCTTCGAGGTCGTCTGCCGGGTTGCTCTGCCCCACAAGCTGAGCAGCGGCACCCACAGCGTCTGGGCGGGTCGGGAGATGTTGGCCAAGTAACCCGACCTCCCCGGCGAACGCCGGGGTCCAGATTCATCCAGAGGGTTTGTGGGGATATCGCGCCCGAGACCTTGGCCTGGATCACATAGGTGAGCGGGTTCGATCTGGGCCCCGGCATTCGCCGGGGAGGTCGGTCTTTGTCGGGGCGATTTATGGTTAATCGCCCCTTTACCCGGCGCGGCTAGGGTTGCGTCATGCGCCGCGCCCTGCTCGCCCTGATCGTGATCGCCGTGGCCGCGCCGGCCGTGGCCGGACAGGCGCGGCTGCCCACGACCACCAAGTCCCCGCCGCCCGCTCAGGCCCCGGTCAATGCGCCCAGCGTCGTCCTGCCCGCGCCGATCCCGCTGGCCGTGGGGCGTCCCGGCGGCGATGTCACCCAGTGCAAGGCCACCTGCGCCAGGACGCTGTATTTCTGTCAGTCGACGGACGACGACAGCTGCGGCGGCCGCTGGGCCCAGTGCAGCGCCGCCTGTACGGCGACCTATTCCCCCGCGCGGATTGGGCGGTAGGCCTAGCGCCCCCTCCGTCACGGCGCGTATCCGCGCCGCGCCACCTCCCCCGTTTCACGGGTGAGGAGGATAACCCTCAACCTTCCTGCCCCGCTTGCGGGGGAGGTGGCGCGATGCGCAGCATCGTGACGGAGGGGGCGCTACCCCGCCTTCCGCAACGGCCGCTTGCCGCATCGCATAACGCTGATACGCTCACCTGAACAACGATAAGTCAGAGGGCGGGACATGACGGGCAGGCTTCCCAAGGCGTGCGTCATCGGCGCGGGTTGCAGCGGCTTCACCACGATCAAGCGGCTCAAGGACTACGGAATCCCGTACGACTGCTTTGAGATGTCCGACGAGATCGGGGGCAACTGGTACTACAAGAACCCCAACGGGATGTCGGCCTGCTACGAGAGCCTGCATATCGATACCAGCAAGTGGCGGCTGGCCTTCGAGGACTTCCCCGTGCCGGGGGACTGGCCCGACTTTCCCCACCACGCGCAGCTCTTTCAGTACTTCAAGGATTATGTCGATCACTTCGGCCTGCGTCCGACCATCACCTTCAACACCAAGGTCGAGAGCGCAAAACGCACCGCCGACGGTCTGTGGGCGGTGACGCTGTCGGGCGGTGAGACGCGGTTCTATGACGTATTGTTCGTCTGCAACGGCCACCACTGGGACCCGCGCGTGCCGGAATATCCCGGCGAGTTCGACGGCCCGGCCTTCCACGCCCACGCCTATTGCGACCCCTTCGACCCTGTGGATATGCGCGGCAAGAACGTCGTGGTCGTGGGCATGGGCAATTCGGCCATGGACATCGCCAGCGAGCTGTCCCAGCGGCCGATCGCCAAGAATCTCTGGGTCTCGGCCCGGCGCGGGGTCTGGGTGTTCCCCAAATATCTGAACGGCAAACCCGCCGATAAGACCGCCCTGCCCGCCTGGATGCCGCGCAAGCTGGGCGTGGCCCTGTCGCGCTCGGTGCTGAAAAAGACCATCGGCCGGATGGAGGACTATGGCCTGCCCAAGCCCGACCACGAGCCCCTGGAGGCCCACCCTAGCGTCTCCGGCGAGTTCCTGACCCGCGCCGGCTGCGGCGACATCAAGTTCAAGCCGGCGATCAAGGCGCTGGAGGGCGGCTGCGTGCGCTTTGCCGACGACAGCGTCGAACAGGTGGACGCCATCGTCTTCGCCACCGGCTACAAGATCAGCTTCCCGTTCTTCGACGACCCGGCCCTGCTGCCCGACGCCGACCACCGCCTGCCGCTGTTCAAGCGGATGATGAAGCCGGAGGTCCCCAACCTCTTCTATATGGGCCTGGCCCAGCCCCTGCCGACCCTGGTGAACTTCGCCGAGCAGCAGGCCAAGCTGGCCGCCGCCTATCTGGCCGGCAAATACGCGCTTCCCACCCCCGCCGAGATGGCCCGCATCACCGCCAAGGACGAACACCGCCACACGGGGCACTTCTATGACTCGGCGCGGCACACCATCCAGGTCGACTTCAACGTCTACTGCGCCGACCTGAAGAAGGAGATCGCCAAGGGCGAGGCCCGGGCGCGGAACGCGGGCGGGAAACTGCCGGTGCCGTCGCGGGCGGAGCGAGAAACTGAAACGCTGCTGGCGAGCTGAAGCCCTTCCCCTTGGATGGGGAAGGGAGAAGAAAGCCCACCCATGCCCAAGATCACCTTCGACAAGGACACCCGCGCCAGGCTGGTCGGCGGCCTCTCGGACTATCTCCGAACCGAGCTTGATCTGGAGGTAAAGGGCTTCGACGCTGAATTCCTGCTGGACTTCATCAGCGAGCGGCTAGGCCCCTACTACTACAACCAGGGCCTCCACGACGCTGCGGCCCTGTACCGGGAGAAGCTGGAGGCGATCACCGAGGCGGTGTGGGACATCGAACAGCCGGTAAAGCCGCTGTGACCGCCCTCCCCATTCCGACCTCCCCGGCGAACGCCGGGGTCCAGATGAAGGCCGGAACGGTGCTCAAGCTCGCTCCCTCACAGCCATACGATCTGGGTCCCGGCGTTCGCCGGGAAGATCGGATGAAGAAGGAGCGCTCGCCAAACGCTTGCATCCCGCCCCAGAGTAGGGCCACGATCATGACGGGGCGTCACGATCGTCCCGAGCTTGAGTCGTTTTCCATGTCGAACATCGCCTATTTCCCCAAGCCCCACATCGACCAGCGGCCGGGCAAACGGGAGCGCACCAAGACCGCCAACCGTCAGGCGATCCTGGACGCGGCGCGCGAGGTGTTCGGCGAGCTGGGCTATGACGCCGCCACGGTGCGCGACATCATCCGCCGCACGGGTTTGGCCTCGGGCACTTTCTATAACTACTACAAGTCCAAGGAAGAGGTGTTCGACGCCCTGGCCGACGACGGCGCGCGCCGGTTCCGCCCGCTGCTGCGCGCCGAATCCGAGAAGGCCACCGACTTCGAGTCGTTCTTGCGTGGCGCGATCCTGGCCTATTTCAATTTCGTGGCCGAAGAGCAGGAGGCCTGGCGCCTGGACCGGCCGCCCGGCGAGCCGCTGCCGCACGCCCGTTCGACGCCGGAGATGGTGGCCGTTTTCGACGAGGTCCGCGACGCCTTCGCGCGCGTGTTGGCGCGAGAGCACGCGCCCTCCGTCGACCTCGACTACCTGACGACCGCCTGCATCGCCGTCGCCCGCGAGATCGGCGACAAGATGCTGGAGCGCCGGCCGGTCGACACCCAAGGCGCGGCCGACTTCGCCGTTCACCTGATCCTGGGCGGGCTTCCCGCCTTACCGAGACTCTAGACGCAACAACAACAAAGCCACCGACGCGTGGGGGGAAACCATGGCATCTGACGCCGCCCAGAAGACGATCCTGAAACTGATCCTGTCCCTGCCCAGCCCCATCCTGCGGGCGATGTCGGGCGGCGGGGTCGTCTATAAGGGCGGGCGCACGCTGGACCCGCGCTTCCAGTTCTTCGCCCACGCGGCCAAGAAGCTGCCGCCGATGACCAGCCTGTCGCCCGCCGAGGCCGTCGCCGGCAGCGCCAAGGGCCTGGCCGTCGTCCAGGGACCGCTGGAGCCGGGCGTACGCACCGAAAGCCTGTCGGTCGAGGGACCCAATGGTCCGATCCCCTGCCGCGCCTATCGCCCCGAGCAGCCCGACGCCAAGGCCCCGCTGATCGTCTACGCCCACATGGGCGGCGGGGTGATCGGCGACCTGGAGACCTGCCACGCCTTCTGCTCGATCCTGTCCAGCATCTGCCGCACGACGGTGATCTCGGTCGATTACCGCTTGGCCCCCGACCACAAGTTCCCGGCGGGTCTGGAAGACGTGCTGGCGGCCTATCGCTGGGCCCGCGACAACACCGGCCGCTTCGGCGCTGCGGCGGTTGCGCCGGCGATCGGCGGCGACAGCATGGGCGGCAACTTCTCGGCCATCGTCGCCCAGGAGATGATGCGCAAGGACGAGCCGCAGCCCGCCGCGCAGATCCTGATCTATCCGGCCGTGGACGTCGCCAGCGAGACCGCGTCGATGACCACCTTCGCCGACGCCTATCCGCTGACCCGCGCGACCATGGACTGGTTCATGGGCCACTATATCGGCGCCGACGCCGACCCGGCCGATCCGCGCCTGTCGCCCGACAAGACCACCGACCTGACGGGCCTGGCCCCCGCCGTGGTCGCCACCGCCGGCTTCGACCCCCTGGTCGACCAGGGCGAGGGCTACGCCAAGCGCCTGCAGGCCGCCGGCGTGCCGGTCAGCTATCGCTGCTACGACAGCCTGGCCCACGGCTTCACCGCCTTCACCGGCGCGATTCCCGCCGCCGACGAGGCCTGCCGCGAGATCGCCTGGCTGGTGCGCGAGCTGTTCGAAAAGCGGACGCTTTGATGCGGGCCCTCGTCGTCGAGGACCTCGCGCCGAACTACGCCGGCTGCGCGGTCGGAGAGGTCGCCACGCCCCAGCCCGGACCGGGCGAGGCGCTGGTGCGGGTGCGGGCCGCCAGCGTCAACTTCCCCGACCTCCTGATGACGCGCGGCGAGTACCAGCTGAGGCCGCCCCTGCCCTTCACGCCGGGCCTGGATCTGGCCGGCGAGGTCGTGGCGCTGGGCGAGGGCGTGACCGGTCTGTCGCCAGGGGACGCCGTCGTGGGCGGCGCGCGCCTGGGCGGATTCGCCGAGTACGCCGTGCTGTCGGCGAGCGCGCTGAAACCCAAGCCCGCGCGACTGTCCTTCGCCGAGGCCGCCGCCTATGGCGCGGCGTACCTCACCGCCTATGTCGCCCTGGTGCGGCGCGCGCGGCTGGAGCCAGGCGAATGGGTGCTGGTGCATGGCGCAGCCGGCGGGGTGGGTCTGGCGGCCGTGGACCTAGCCAAGGCCCTGGGCGCGCGAGTGATCGCCGCCTCGGCCTCCGACGCCAAGCTGGATCAGGTGAACGCCCTCTACGCCCCCGATGCGACCGTCAACGTCACCCAGGGCTTCCGGGAGCAGGTAAAGGCCATTACGGGCGGCCACGGGGCCGACGTGATCTACGACCCCGTCGGCGGCGACGTCTTCGACGAGAGCGTGCGCTGCGTCGCCTTCGACGGGCGGCTGTTGGTGATCGGCTTCACCTCGGGCCGGATCCCCAACGTTTCGGTCAACATGCCGCTGATCAAGGGCTTCTCGGTCATGGGCGTGCGGGCCGGCGAATATGGCCGCCAGTTCCCCGACAAGGGGCGCGAGAACGCGGACGCGATCTGGACGATGGCCAACGAAGGCGTGATCCGGCCGCACGTCCACGCCGAGCTGCCGCTGGACCGCTGGCGCGAGGCCTTCGATCTGCTGGCCGAGCGCAAGGTGGTGGGCAAGGCGGTGATCACGCCGTAAAGGCTGTCATCCCGGCCAAGCGCGAAGCGCGCCGAGCCGGGACCGCCAGATGCGCTGAGCCTGCGGGGGTCCCGGCTCTTCGCTGCGCTCCGGCCGGGATGACAGGCCCTCTGAACCGACTCAGGTTGACATCACTGCGACGTTCTTTTATCCACCGCGCCTCACTCGCGAGCCACCCGGCCCGCGTTCAACGTTTATTATTCGGAGCCACGTCGTGAAGCGCACCTTCCAGCCGTCGAAGCTCGTGCGTGCCCGCCGTCACGGCTACCGCGCGCGTATGGCCACCAAGAACGGCCAAAAGGTCGTCGCGCGTCGCCGCGCCAAGGGCCGCAAGCGCCTGACCGCCTAATTCTCTTTCCTCCCTCGGGAGGCGAGACGATGATCAAAGCCGCCTTTTCCACAGACCTGTCCTCAGGTTCTCGCCGGAAAGGCGGCTTTTTTCATGGCTGAAGCGCCGCAAACCTTGAAGTTCGAGCGGCTGCGCAAGCGCCCCGACTTCCTGCTGGCCGCCAAGGCCCCGGCCCTGTCGCGCGGCGCGGTGTTCATCCAGATGCGCCAACGCGCCGATGGCGATCCCACGGTGCGGGTCGGCTTCACCGCCACCAAGAAGATCGGCGGCGCCGTCGAGCGCAACCGCGCCAAGCGCCGTCTTCGCGAGGCCGCGCGGCTGGTCCTGCCCCTTCATGCGCGCCCATCGCATGACTATGTATTCATTGCGAGAGGCGGCACGGGGACACGCGAATGGGCGCGTTTGCTTGACGATGTCAAAACCGCGCTGATAAGCCTCGCCGCCGACCATGATCGCGGGGGAACCAAGGTTTCCCGGCGTTCGAACGGCGCTCTTCACGACGCCGCCCCTTCTTCACAACCCGATCCCACAGTTTCCGGTTAAGCGCTCCATGCAGAACGACAACAAAAACACGCTGATGTTCATCGTCAGCGCGTTCGCGATCCTGATCGGGTACCAGTTCTTCGTCCTGGGTCCGCAGCAGAAGAAGGCTGAAGCCGAGTTCCGCGCCAAGAAGGCCGCCGAACAACAGTCGGCCGCCAAGGCCGGCGTGACGCTGGACGCCAACGGCAATCCTGCGCCGCTGCGCCTGTCGCGCGAGGCCGCCAAGGGCCTGAGCCCGCGCATCGTCGTCGACACCCCGGCCCTGTCGGGCTCGATCGCCCTGAAGGGCGCGCGCATCGACGACCTGCTGCTGCGCAAGTACGACGAAACCACCAAGAAGGACTCGCCGCCGGTCGAACTGTTCCGCCCCGAGGGCGCCGAGCACGCCTGGTTCGCCGATTTCGGCTGGGCCGGCGCCAACCTGCCGGGCCTGCCCGACAGCCGCACCGTCTGGACCACCTTCACCCGCGTCATCGCCGTCGACGACCAGGCGATGTTCACGGTCACCGACAGCGTCAAGAACAACGGGACCAACGGCCTGCAACTGGCCCCCTACGCCACCGTCCAGCGCCAGGGCATCAGCGACGACCTGGGCAAGAACCAGATCGTCCACGAAGGCGCCATCGGCGTCCTGGGCGGGGCCGACGAGCAGAAGCTGGAGATGGCCAAGTACGGCAAGTGGAAGAAGGACAAGCCGCTGCAGTCCTTCGACTCGGTCGGCGGCTGGACCGGCATCACCGACAAGTACTGGCTGACCGCCCTGATCCCGGGCCAGGACCAGGCCATCAAGGCCCAGTACCGCGTGACCAACGTGGCGGGCGTCGACGTCTATGACGTCAACTTCCTGGGCCCGGTGCAGGTGCTGAACCCCGGCGCCACCATCAGCCAGACCACCCGCCTGTTCGCCGGCGCCAAGACCGTGCCGCTGCTGCGCAAGTACGAGTTCGGCTCGACCCCGGCCCCGGCCATCTGGGAGTTCTGGAACAAGACCAAGGCCGAGATCCCGCGCTTCGACGACGCCGTCGACTGGGGCATGTTCCGCTTCTTCACGCGCCCGATCTTCAACATCCTGGAAGTCTTCTACAAGCTGGTCGGCAACTTCGGCCTGGCCATCCTGCTGCTGACCGTCGTGCTCAAGCTCGTCCTCTATCCGATGGCCGACAAGAGCTACGAGTCGATGGCCAAGATGAAGAAGATCGCCCCCGAGGTCGAAAAGCTGAAGACCCGGTTCAAGGACGATCCGGCCAAGCAGCAGCAGGAGATGATGGCCCTGTATCAGAAGGAAAAGATCAACCCGATGATGGGTTGCCTTCCGATGCTGATCCAGATCCCGGTCTTCTACGCCCTGTACAAGGTGCTGACCGTCACCATCGAAATGCGCCACGCGCCGTTCTTCGGCTGGATCCAGGACCTGTCGGCGCCCGATCCGACGACGATGTTCAACCTGTTTGGCCTGATCCCCTGGGATCCGGGTTCGTTGCCGCTGATCGGCGCGATGATCGCCCACCTGGGCGTCTGGCCGCTGCTGTACGGCTTCACCATGTGGCTGACCACGGCGATGAACCCGCCGGCCGGCGACCCCATCCAGCAGAAGATCTTCCAGTGGTTCCCGGTGATCTTCACCTTCACCCTGTCGGGCTTCGCCGTGGGTCTGGTGATCTACTGGTGCTGGAGCAACGTTCTGACCATCGTCCAGCAGTACATCATCATGCGCCGCTACAAGGTCGAGAACCCGATCGACAAGATCATCGCACGCCTGCAGGGCAAGACGGCTAGCGCGACCTGATGAGCGAGGAACAAAAGCTCCCCAAGGAACCGCCGGTCCTGCTGCCGGGCGCGGCCGATTTCACGGACGAGCAGATGGAGACGGCGCGCGTGTTCTTCGCCCAGCCGGTCTCGTTCATCATGGGGGCGGTGCGCATGGACGCCATGCCGCCGTCCGACCTGCCCGAGGTGGCCTTCGCCGGCCGCTCGAACGTGGGCAAGTCCAGCCTGATCAACGGCCTGGTGAACCAGAAGTACCTGGCCCGCGCCTCGAACGAGCCGGGCCGCACGCGGGAGATCAACTTCTTCCTGCTGGCCGAGAAGGTGCGGCTGGTCGACCTGCCCGGCTACGGCTTCGCGCGGGTCTCGCGTTCGGTCGCCGACAAGTTCCAGGACCTGGGCCGCGCCTATCTGCGCGGTCGCCCGAACCTCAAGCGCGTCTATGTGCTGATCGACGCCCGCCATGGCCTCAAGAAGGTCGATCTGGAGGCGCTGGACGCCTTGGACGTGGCGGCGGTCTCCTACCAGATCGTCCTGACTAAGGCCGACAAGATCAAGCCGGCCGAGGTCGACAAGGTCGTGGCCGAGACCACCAAGGCCATCGCCAAACGCGCCGCGGCCTTCCCGCGCGTGCTGGCCACCTCGTCTGAGAAGGGCCTGGGCATGCCCGAACTGCGCGCCGAGATCGTGCGGCTCTGCATCGAGGAGTGAGCTAGGTCTCGCGCTTCAACATGGTGTCATCCCGGAAGCCTTCGCAGAGGCTATCCGGGACCCAGGGGGTGAAGGAATGCGGTGCGCACCGCCCCTGGGTCCCGGCTCTCCCCCCGGCTTTCGCCGGGGCTCGGCCGGGATGACACATGTTTTGAGAAGTCGTCTGATCCAAACAGCTTTACTGTCGTCAATTAACCCCACGCTAGGGTTCGCACGCCAGAACCCCGCCTCCCCGTTTTCCAGAAAAGTCTCCCCGCCATGAACCGCCACGACCTGAAGACCTGGCCCAAGTACTTCGCCGCTGTTCGCTCCGGCCAGAAGCGCTTCGAGATTCGCCGCAACGACCGCGAGTTCGCGGTGGGCGACATCCTGGTCCTGCGCGAGTTTGACCCGGCCACCGACACCTATACCGGCCAGTTCGAAGAGCGGCAGATCACCTTCCTGCTGTCGGAAGAGGACTATGGCGGCGTCATCCACGGCTTCGTGGCGATCGGCTTTGGCGACGTCCCGACCCACCCGACGGCGCCGGCTGAGGGCGCCCTGACCGCCAAGGACCTGGCGGTCTGGCATGAGACCGCCTCGGCCAACGCCTCGCTGCGCGCCCAGGAGGCCCGCAAGGTTTCCGAGAGCTACGCCAAGAACAACATGAGCGTCGCGGCCGACCGTCACGGCGCGGTGGCCGACGCGGCCGAGGCCGAGGCCAGCTTCCACGCCCAGGCGGCGCGGATCGTCAGCCAGGGCTGAGCCCCAAAAGAAAACGGCCGCCGGGATCGCCCCGGCGGCCGTTTTCTTTTCCGATGTCTCGAAGGATCAGGCCGCTTCGTGAACCACGGCGGGGAACACGTCGTCCATGCGCAGATAGGTGATCAGGCGGTTTTCCATCGAGATGATCGCCTGGATGTAGCGCAGTTCCTCGACGCCGACGTCCGGCGCGGGTTGCAGGCTCTCGCGCGGCACGGTGAAGGTTTCCGACACCGCATCCACCAGGATGCCGGCCAGGCGATCCTGGCACTCGACGACGACGATCACGTGGCGGGTCTCGGGGATGGTGACGCCCAGGCCCAGGCGGTTGCGCAGGTCGATGACCGGCATGATCGCGCCGCGAAGATTGATGACGCCGCGCATGTAGTTGGGCGCGTGCGGGATCGGCGTGGCCGGCGTCCAGCCCCGGATCTCGCGCACCGTCTTCACGTCGATGCAGAACTCCTGCTCGCCAATGCAGAACGAGATCAGTTCCAGAGCGGGCGCGGTGTTGTCGGTCATGACGGATCCCCGATTCAGATAACACGACCCGGGAGCGGCGATCGACGCGCTCTGGGCCTATGACACAAGACCCCACATCGCGTTTAACAACCGTTAATTGGTGAACGAAGGGGGCGCGCTCGAATGTCGCGCCCCCTCAATTCGAGTCAGAGGGACCAAGCCTCAGGCCTCGTCGAGGCCTTCATCGCCCTCATCGGCGAGGCCGAACTCGTACCACATGCCGTTCAGCACGCCGAAGGCGACAGCCAGGCCCAGGCCCAGGATCCAAGCGAAATACCACATCGGTTCGTCTCCTTAAGGCTCAATAGAGGTCTGGACTGACGGCCAGGGCGGCCGTGGTGCTGCGGCCCCAGAGGACCTTGTAGACCCAGGCGGTGTAGGCCAGCACGAGCGGCAGGAAGACGATCGTCACGATCAGCATGATGAACAGGGTCATGTGGCTGGACGAGGCGTTCCACACCGTCAGGCTCGAGCGCGGGTCGACGCTGCTGGGCAGGATGAACGGGAACATCGACAGCCCGACGGTGGCGATGATGCCCGTGGCCGAGGCCGAGGACCCGGTGAAGGCCATCCAGGCGCTCTTGGCGCGCAGGCCCAGCAACGCCAGGACCGCGCCGGCGAAGCCCAGGACCGGGGCGATGACCATCCAGCCGTGACGGCCATAGTTGTCGAGCCAGGCGCCGGGGTCGCGCACCGCGGCCGCGCCGCGCAGCGGGTTGGAGGGGCCCGCCGCATCGGCCAGACCCTCGATCCGGAAGCCCATGCCGCCGAACGCCACCCAGAAGCCGCCGGCCGCGAACAGCACGATGCTGGCCAGACCCGCGATCTCGCCGATGCGGCGGGCGCGCTCGGCCACGGGGCCTTCCTCGCCCTTGATCGTGATCCAGGCCGCGCCGTGCAGCACCAGCATCGACACTGACAAGAGGCCGCACAGCAGGGCGAAGGGCGAGAACAGGCCCAGGAACGTGCCGTCATAGAAGGCGCGCAGGTCGCCATCGAGCCGGAAGGGCGCGCCTTGCAGCACGTTGCCCAGCGCCACGCCAAAGCACAGCACCGGCACGAAGCCGCCGACGAACAGCGCCCAGTCCCAGAACGCACGCCAGCGCGGATCAGGGCGCTTGGAGCGGTACTTGAAGCCCACGGGCCGCAGGATCATGGCGGTCAGCACCACGAACATGGCGAGGTAAAAGCCCGAGAAGCTGATGGCGTAGACGAACGGCCAGGCCGCGAAAATCGCGCCCCCGCCGAGGATGAACCACACCTGGTTGCCTTCCCAGGTGGCGCCGATGGTGTTGATCACCATCCGGCGTTCCTTGTCGGTCTTGGCCACGAAGGGCAGCAGCGCGCCGACCCCCATGTCAAAGCCGTCGGTCAGGGCGAACCCGATCAGGAGGATCCCGACCAAGGCCCACCAGATCACGCGAAGCGTGGCGAAATCGACTGGGATTTCCATTGTGAGGCGCTCCTTTAGGCGACGGCGGCTTCAGGTTCGGGCGAACCGTCGGGGGCGGGATCGTGCAGGGCGTACGGGCCGCGCTTGATGGTCTTGAGGATCAGGCCGACCTCGACCACGGCCAGGGCGCCGTACAGCAGGGTGAAGACCGCGATGCTGGTCAGCAGTTGCGGGACGCTCAGGCTGGACGCGCCCAGGAAGGTGGGCCCGGCCATGATGCGGAAGGACCAGAACATCACGGGCACGGGCGGAACCACGTCCCAGGCGGTCTTCTTGATCAGGTCAGGGCTGGCCTGACGCGGATCGGCGACGTAGCGCTTCAGCAGAAGGCCATAGCCGAGGTCGCGGCGGTGCTGCTCGAAGGTGGCGCGGGCGGCGACATCGTTGGGATTGGCTTTCAGGGCCTCGACCGCGCCATAGGCGATGACGCCCGACTCGATGCGGTCTTCGGCCTTGGCCACCAGCTCGAAGATGCCTTCCACCGGCTTGTCGAGGCTGCGCGTGGCGATCAGGCCCAGCACGTACGGGATCTTGACCTCGTAGTGGGTCTTGCGATCAGCCATGCTGGGGATGCCGAAGGCGGCCAGGCCAGCCGGAGCGGGCTCGGTCTCCCACATGGCTTCCAGGGCGGCCAGCTTCATCTTCTGGTTATCGGTGAGCGCATAGCCGCTCTCGTCGCCCAGCACCACGACCGACAGCGAAGAGGCCAGACCAAAGGCGGCCGCCACGGTCATCGACCGCTTGGCCACGCCCGCAT
>NCDQ01000520.1 GCA_002280275.1 Caulobacter vibrioides
GATGATCTCGGCGGTGTTCCGGCGGGGCGGCGACATATCCTTCGTGGCCGAGGAGTTGAAGGCGGTGTTCGACCCACGCGGCGGCGGCTGGATCGACGGGCGCTACACCCCGTCCCTGCTAGCCGCGATCGGCGGGGTGATCGAGCGCCACCTGGCCGGTCAGCCTGCGCGGGAGCCCGCCTTCCCGCAGCGATCGGTCAATCCCTTCGCCGACAACAAGGCCTGCTGCCCCCGCTGCGGCGGCTTCGAGATGGTGCGCAAGGAGGGCTGCGACACCTGTTGCGACTGTGGCTACTCCAAGTGCGGCTGAGCGGTTGACGATCATCAAGGCCCCGGGGACCCGGATCAAGGCGTCCGGAGACCACACGGCGCATGATGGCGGCATGTCCACCGCCTCAATGCGCCGCGCCTATCGCGGCCCCGCCCTGTTCAGCTTCGGCTTTCGCCCCTTCTATCTCCTGGGAGCGGCTTGGTCGGCCCTGGTCGTGCCCTTGTGGCTCTGGAGCTATCTGGCCGGCGGCCCGGGCATGCTGACGCGCGATTGGCATGTTCATGAGATGCTGTTTGGCTTTCTGGCCGCCGTGGTCGCGGGCTTCCTGACCACGGCGGTGCCCAATTGGACAGGACGTATGCCCATCCTCGGCGCGCCTCTGGCCCAGTTGGTGGGTCTCTGGCTGGCCGGCCGCGTGGCCATGCTGTTTCAGGCCAGCCTGGGCCCGGCGGTCGCGGGCGTCATCGACAGCCTGTTCCTGCTCGTCTTCGCCAGCGTCATCTGGCGCGAGGTCCTGGCCGGGCGCAATTGGCGCAACCTGCCGGTCTGCGGCCTGGTCACTATTCTGGCTCTGGGCAACATCGCCTTCCACCTTCAGGACGCGCCCTGGGCCTCGGGACTGGGTGAGCGTTTGGCCTTGGGCACAGCCGCCTTGCTCATCGCTCTGATCGGTGGCCGTATCACCCCCAGCTTCACGGGGAACTGGCTGCGCGCCCAACGCATCTCCGCCCAACCCGCCGCCTTCGGCGTCATTGATCGCGCCGGCCTGGCGCTGGTCGGCCTGGCCGTCTCGGCTTGGGCAGCCTTTCCCGACAACCGCGTCAGCGGTCTCCTCCTGGCCCTCGCCGGCCTCGCAAGTCTGGTTCGGCTGGCGCGTTGGCAAGGCTGGGCGACGCGGCGTGAGCCCCTCGTCTGGATCCTCCACCTTGGCTACGGTTGGTTGGGCCTGGGCTTGCTGCTCTTGGGCGCCTCGGTTTTGAGCCCCGCGATCCCCCGCTCCGTCGGTGTTCACGCTCTAACCGCGGGCGCGATCGGTGTCATGACCCTGGCGGTGATGACACGCTCCACGCGCGGCCACACCGGCCGCCAATTGCACGCAGGCTTCGCCACCCTTGCCATCTATGCGGCCATAAACGCCGCCGCCGTGGCGCGCATCGTCGCGCCCTTCGCCGGCGTCTGGCAGCAGAGCCTGCTGATGAGTTCGGCCGGTCTTTGGGCGATGGCTTTCGCGGGCTTTGCCATCGCCTATGGACCGATGCTGGTCTTGCCGCGCCCGGCTCAGGCTTGACCGATATCAAGCGGCTGAACAGAGCGCGTCATGGGCGCAGGCGGCCTGGGGGCCTACCGATAGTCATCGCTCCGAGCGTCCAGGCCTAAAGCGCACCTGCGCCATGGTCGTGACGCCGCGCCGGCTCGCCGGCAAGGGTGACGGGGGAAACACCGTCGCCTCCCTTGCTTGGAAAGGAGCCCGCATGGGACGTCTTGTTGACGGCTTTGGCCGCCGCTTTCGCTATCTGCGCCTCTCGGTCACGGAGGTCTGCAAC
>NCDQ01000521.1 GCA_002280275.1 Caulobacter vibrioides
GCGGTCCTTGCGATGTTCAAGGGCCTGAACTGGGAAGAGACCGCGATGTTGCTGGTCTGCCTCTTCTTGATGATGCCGTTCCACGACGCCTTTCCACGGAAGGCCGCGCTCACCAAGATGGAGATCACGCCGGGGTGGCTGCTATCGGCCGCCGCCGCCATCGTCGGCGCTTCGGTCCTGGGCTGGTGGTCGTTCAACCACACCGAATTCGCCGACAAGTCCTGGATCAAGATCCTGCAGGACCATGACGAGGCCGCCCGCGCCATCCGCTCGTCGGTCGCCGCCGCCATTGTGCTGCTGGCCGTCGGCGTCTGGCGGCTCATCGCGACGGCGGCGACCCCGCCGGTGGTGGACGACACCGATCCCGAGTTCGACCGGGTGCGCGCCATTCTGGCCAAGGCCGAAGGCGCCGAGCCCAGCGCCAACCTCGCGCTATTGGGCGACAAGCGGTTCCTGTTCTCGGCCTCGGGCGAGACCTTCCTGATGTTCGGGGTTCGGGGGCGATCGTGGATCGCGCTGGGGCCGCCGGTGGGCAAGCGCGAGGAGCGCATGGAGCTCTTCTGGCGGTTCCGCGAGCTGGCCGACGCTCACGCCGCGCGCGCGGGGTTCTATGGCCTTGGGCCCGATGATCTGCCCGATACGGTGGACCTCGGCTTGGCGATCCAGAAGACCGGCGAGAGCGCCGCAGTGCCGCTGGAGGCCTTCAGCCTTGTTGGGCGTCGTCGGGAAGTGCTGCGGCGAAACTGGCGTAAGGCCGGGGAGGGCGGCGCGGCCTTCGAGGTTCTGCCGGTCGGCGCCGCCGTCGCGCTAATGGACGAGTTGAAGGCTATTTCAGACTCCTGGCTGTCGCACCATGCCGGCGGCGAAAAGAGCTTTTCGATGGGCGGCTTTGATCCCCGCTACGTCGCGGAGTTTCCCGTCGCTATCGTGCGCAGCGAGGGCAAGATCGTCGCTTTCGCCACGCTATGGACCACGGCCAGCAAGACCTCATTCTCGATGGACCTAATGCGCTATTCGGACGAGGCGCCGAAGAACGTGATGGACTACCTGTTCGTCGAGCTGCTCCAGTGGGGCAAGGAGCAGGGGTTCACCGCCTTCGAGTTCGGCGTCGCGCCGTTGGCCGGGCTGCAGGATCGTCCCCTGGCCCCGATCATGTCGCGGGTCGGACGCCTGCTCTACGAACGCGGCGAGGAAATCTACAATTTCCAGGGCGTCCGTCGGTACAAGGACAAGTACGACCCGGTCTGGCAGCCGCGCTACATCGCCGCGCCGCGCAAGTGGGCTATCCCGTTCTTGCTCGCGGACGTTGGCCTGTTGTCGTCTGGCGGCATGTCCGGACTGGCCAAAAGGCCCAAGAAGTCCTCTGAGAAGGGCGCGACCTAATAGCGCGGCGGGTTACCGGTCTGCACGCCCAGAAGGTTCACCAGATGCACCATCATCAGCATCAGGCCCACCACGCAGATCATCATCAAGGGGCGCCACGGAACCATGCGTGGGCCCTTGAGAATATTGATCGGACGCGCGCCTAGCCAACCGAATAGGACGGCGAGGATGAGGAACAGGATCGCGGCGGCGGCGGTGACGGGCAGGTCCATGCCCGCTTCTAGGCCTGCGACAATCGGCCTGGCAAATGGTTAACCTGCGTTAACCCTCTTGCTTTTGAACCGCGCTACAGAGTGATGGGACTCTGTCCCGATTCCTCCACAGTGAATCGCACAGCCACTACATCTGGCGTTTTCGTCGCGTTTACACCCCAGGAATCGGTGACTAGCGTTTTCCCCAGGTGCGGGGAGATCGATTCGCATGACGGC
>NCDQ01000522.1 GCA_002280275.1 Caulobacter vibrioides
TCTCGGCGTGGCGAGCGTTCAGTTCGGCGTCGTGCGGATCGCTCATCGGCGGCCGTCTCCTTCGGCGGTCAGGTCCAGTTCAAAGGGCGCGCCCCAGTCCGTCTCGGCTCCCCGGCCGATGGCATGGACGGCGCGGACCATGGCGCCGCCGCGATCCAGCAGGCGGTCTGCGTGGGCGACGATCAGGGGGTTGGGCGTGGCGGTCGGCGCGGCGTCTCGCAGACGCGCGGCCCACTCGCCCTCGCGCCCCGGCGTCGTGCGGGCGCAGGCGACGACATAGGCCGCCGCCGTCGAGCGGCTGACCCCCGCCCAGCAGTGGATCAGCAGGGGCTGCGCGCCGGTCCATCCCTGCGCAAACTCTATCAGGGCCTCGACGTGTTCGAGCGACGGCGCGACCAGCCCCTCGCGCGGGGCGGCGATGTCGTTGAAGCGCAGGTCCAGCCGATGCTCGGCGTCAAAGCCCGCTTCAGCCCCCGGCGAGGCCAGCGTCACCAGATGCGACGGCTGATGCGCCGCCAACAGCTGCTCGACCTGCGGCAGGGGCGAGACGATCAGCCTCATGCCGCCAGCAGCCCGGCGACGGCCAGCAGGAAGCCGACCTCGAACATCTGCTCGACTGCGCCCAGCACGTCGCCGGTGCGCCCGCCGATCAGCCGCTGCGCCTGCCAGGCCGGAACCGCCCCGACGACCAGGCCCGCCGCCACGCCGACCACGCCCGCCGCGACCGGCAGCAGGGCCAGCGGCCACAGGGCGACCAGCACGGCGACGGCCAGCCCCGCCATCGAGGCGCGCTCCGGCTTGCCCTCCTTGGCCATGCCGGGGTCGCCGCCATAGGGCATCAGCGCCATCGCCCCGACCGCCGCCCCCCGGCCCAGTCCGTGTGAGGCGATCAGCGCCGCCGCCGCCATCCATGGCGAGACGGCGACCAGCATCGCCAGCGCCGCCACCCGCAGGGCCAGCGTCAGCCCCAGCGTCAGCGCGCCGTATGAGCCGAGGCGGCTGTCCTTCATGATCTCCAGCCGTCGCGCCCGCGTCTGGCCGCCGCCCAGACCGTCGGCGGTGTCGGCCAGCCCGTCCTCGTGGAAGCCGCCGGTCAGGGCCACGCCCGCCGCCACGGCCAGCAGGGCCGCAATCCACGGGCTCCACACCTGCGCCGCGCCATACAGGATCGCCGCCGCGATCAGGCCGACCACCTGTCCGACCAGCGGGAACCAGCGCGCGCTCTGCTGGATCCACTCCGGCTGGAAATCGTGCAGCGGCGGCGTCGGCAGGCGCGTCAGGAACTGCAGGGCGCAGACGAACAGCCGCGCCTCGCGCCCGATCATCGCGCGGCCTCCAATATGTCCTTCAGCTCGGCCACGTCGGACAGCAGGGCGCAGGCCGCCTTCAACAGCGGCACGGCCAGCAGCGCGCCCGTCCCCTCGCCCAGCCGCATGTCGAGGCCCAGCAGGGGTTGCGCCTCCACCGCCTCCAGCATCCGACGATGCCCCGCCTCGGCCGAAGCGTGGGCGAAGATGCAGTAGTCGCGCGCCTCCGGCGCCAGTCGGATCGCCAGCAGCGCCGCCGCCGAACCGATGAAGCCGTCGACGATGACCGGCGCGCCCGCCTTGGCCGCGCCGAGCAGGGCCCCGGCCATCATGGCGATCTCGAAGCCGCCGAACTGGGTCAACACCTCCAGCGGCGCCGTGAGCGCACAGCCCAATCACTCCGCCGTGCGCACGCATAATACCAAGAACACTTCTTTCAAGAATAGTCTGGACCTCGAGGTCGGCCTGCCGGAGGTCAAAGTGCAAGCGTATCACATCCCCAGGCGCTGTTGCCGATGCCCATTTCGCCCAGGGCGATCACATCGGCGCCGTCGTCGATGGCGGCCCGCGCCATGGCCGCGCCTTCCAGCAGGGCGGCCTCAGCCTGATCGCGTGTCATGGCGGGCTCGACCGAGGCGTCCTTCGTGCCCGACGCGACCTTGGCTTGGATCAGGCCCGCACGGTCCGACAGGTCGGCGGCGACGCCCGCGTCGATCACCTGCACCTCGGCCCCGACGACCCCGGCGAAGGCGTTGGCGCTGGCCCGCCCCGTCAGCAGGGTGTCGACCATGGCCACGGTCACGCCCGACGGATAGGCCGCCACGCCCGAGCGCGTCAGCCCGTGATCCCCGGCGAAGACCAGCAGCACCGGCTGGGTCACGGTCGGACGCAGAGTCTGCTGGATCAGACCCAGCGTCAGGGCCAGATCCTCGATCCGGCCCAGTGCGCCGACCGGCTTGGCCTTGCCGTCCAGCGCCTGCCGCAGCGGCTCGCGTAACCCCTGATCCAGCGGCGGAACGGAGAAAAGCTCGGTCAGTTCGGTCATGTCAGTCCTGCGATCCGGGCCAGCGCCGGAATGTCGAAATGGGTTTCCAGGACGGCGGCGATGCGGTCCAGCGCCTGATCCACCCGCGCGCCCTGATCCACGCCGTCGGATGCGGCCCCGACCTCCGCCAACAGGGCCGCCCGCGCCTCGGCCCGGTCGAACAGGCCGTGGACATAGAGGCCCGCGATCCGTCCGTCGCCCGAGCGCGCGCCGTGCGCCGCCCCGTCGATCACGGCGACCGGGCGGGCCGTATCCGGGCCGTCGGTGCAGCCGATGTGAATCTCATAGCCCTGAACCGCCGCCCCCGAGGGCGTCAGCCGTCCCTCGACCCGTCGCAGGGTCTTGGCCCCCGCCAGCACCGTCTCGACGTCCAGCAGGCCCAGCCCCGGCGCCGACCCCGCCACGCCCTCGACGCCGTCCGGGTCGCTGATCGTGCGGCCCAACATCTGATAGCCGCCGCACACGCCCAGCACCCGCCCGCCGCGCCGCACATGGGCGGCGATGTCCACGTCCCAGCCCTGCGTCCGCAGAAACGCCAGATCGGCCAGCGTCGCCTTGGTTCCCGGCAGGATGATGAGGTCGGCATCCCCCGGCAGGGCCTGCCCCGGCGGCACGAAGCCGAAGTCCACGCCCGGCTCATGCCGCAACGGATCGAAGTCGTCGAAGTTGGCGATGCGCGACAGCATGGGCACGGCGATCCGCACCTTTCCGCCACGCCCGCCACCCGACCGCTCCAGCACCACGGCGTCCTCAGCCGGAAGCGTCCGTGCATCCGCCAGCCACGGCGCCATGCCCAGATCCGTCCAGCCCGTGCGCCGCGTGATCTCGGCCCGGCCCTGATCGAACAGGGCCGGATCGCCACGAAACTTGTTGATGATGAA
>NCDQ01000523.1 GCA_002280275.1 Caulobacter vibrioides
GGGCAAGATCCGCGTCGACGCTGTTGCGGTCGGCGAGGCGCGCATGACCTTGACCGTCGATGATGATGGCCCGGGTCTGCCGCCCGAAGAGCGCGCCCAGGCGTTGAAGCGGGGGCAGCGTCTGGACGAGAACGCGCCGGGGTCGGGACTTGGCCTGTCGATCGTCGATGAGCTGGCGCGGGCCTATGGCGGGTCGGTTCAGCTTGATGAATCGCCGCTGGGCGGATTGCGGGTCACGCTCGAACTTCCTCGCGCCGTTTCTTAGGGCGCGGTTGCGACGCGCTGTCGCGCGGCGCGCTTCGCATATCGCGTTATTCGAGCGCTAAACCTCAGGTCGATAACAACTTTCGGGGCAATGACCTGGACGCGGCGGCCCAGGATTTTTGTTTCGTTTCGGAAATCCTTAACCTCGTTCGCAACATGGTTGACGCTTGTCGGAACTCTCGATCCGGCACGGGGGATCATGGCCGCCATCGCCGCGCATAAACTGCAGATACTCCGGACGCTGGTGGAAACCGCGCCGGATGCGGCTCTGCGCAGCCTTGAGCTGGCCCTGTCGAGCGCCGGCGGGCAGGGCGCGCTGGGCAAGGTGCGTGAACTCGTCGAGGACGAGACCGCCAATCGCTTCGTGCGCAACAACGTCCTGGCCCCGATCGTGCCGCTGTGCGCAACGCGTACGCCCGGGCAAGTCTCGTTCCCCAGCCCCGTTCTGTCGCGGCTTTGGCGCGCGCTGAAGTCTGTCGCCGCCGCGCAGGTCGAAGACGCGTCCGCGCGCTGCAATCCCTGGGATCTCGAGCAGGGCTCGCCCGAGGTCTTCGACGAGCTGTGCAGGCTGGCCGCTGCTGGCCTGCGCGATCCGGAGAACGCCGCGTTCGACAGCGTGCGCTCGCTGTGCGACCCCGAACAACTGGCGATGTGCCTGCAGCTGTCCGCCCTGACGCGCGGATGTCTGCCCAAGCTCTCGGAGTGGGTCAGCCGCATGTCGGACGAGCGCGCCGCCGCCGCGCGTCTGACCTATCGCGACGCCTGCCGGATCCGCGAGGACGCAGGCCCGCTGCTGCTGGACATCCTGTCGGCGCATCTGCCCGACGACTGGCGCATCATGCGCGTGATCAGCGCGGTTATGGATCGTCCGACCGATCGCTATCTGGCCGCGACGGAAGTCGCCCAGTTCGGCGAACGCATCCTGACTGAGATCGACGAGACGATCGCGCTGATCGAGTCCTTCAGCTTCGCCGACGGCGAGAAGGCTGGCCGTGAGGCCGCCCAGGCCGCCCACAAAGTCCAGCTGATGATGGTCGAGATCCAGCAGTCGGTCGACATCGCCAAGGACGGCCCCTGGGGCAAGCGCCTGGCGCGTCAGAAGCAGGCGATGGCCAAGGCCTGCGAGCTGCGCATGGACCAGGCCGAGAAGGAGCTGGACAAGGCTCTGCCGACCCGTCCGATCTCGATGCTGGCCAAGAAGGGCGCGCGCGGCGTCGCCAAGTTAGTCGAGGAGCCGAACGCCGACATGATCCGTCGCGCCCAGTCGGCCCTGGCCTTCGTGGCCGAGCTTCGGGCCTGCGCCGACAAGGCGGGCTATGGCAGCTCGCGGACCAAGGCCCTGGAAAAGCTGAACGCGCGCCTGGACCCCTATATCGAGGACGTGCTGCATGTGGCGCGGACGGGCGACGGCGGCGACTCCGGTCTGGCCGTTCAGTATCTCGACATCGCCGCCAGCTTCATCGCCTACACCCGCGACGAAAAGACCGCCGAAATCGTCCGCCGACGCGCAGCGGCCGCCATCGCGGCCTAGCCTT
>NCDQ01000524.1 GCA_002280275.1 Caulobacter vibrioides
AGAGCGTGCCGCCCACGGCGCCGGTGGCGACGGCGTTCGACAGGACCAGGGTGTCGGTGCCCGCACCGCCGGTGAAGGAGTCCTTCGCGGCGAAGCCCGCCGAGAAGTCAGCGCGGTCGTCGCCCGCACCGCCCGTGACAACCGCGTCAACGGCGCCCGAGTTGGTCAGGGTGACGTTGATGCCGCCGGTGTTCTTCGAACCATCGACCGTGCCGGTGGTGCCCGAGAACGTCAGGGCGTCGATCTTCACGCCCTTCGAGCCGTCGATGTTGACGGTGGTCAGGGTGTTCGAGGCCAGAGCCGTCAGGGCGTTGTTGTTGGCGCCGCTGCCGGTGACGTTGAAGATTTCGACGCCGTTGATCGTGACAGCCGACTTCGAAGCCGTGCCAGCGGCTTGAGCCGGGTCGAACACGTTTTCGAGGATCAGGTTCTGGGTGGTCGCGGCACCGGCCGTGGCGGCGGCGTTGTAGTTCACCGTGGTGTTGACGGTGGCCGTCGACTGGCTGGTGTTACGAACGACAACGGTGGCCAGTTCGTTCAGACCGGTGACGGTCAGGTCGAACGAGCTGTCGTCGTTGACAACGCGCGTGGCGCCGGTGACGCCCGACATGTCGAACGTGGTGCCGCCCGTGGCGTCGCTGGTGATGTTGAAGGTTTCGATGCCAGCAGCCTTGAAACCAGCTTGGTTCACGGCGGCAGCGCCGGTCGAAGCGTAGTTCAGGGTGTCGACGCCAGCGCCGCCCGTCAGGCTGTCAGCAGCCGACAGCGTGGTGTTGGTGGCGACGAAGGTGTCAGCGCCAGCCGCGCCGTTCAGCGTGTCAGCAGCCGTGGTCAGCGTCAGGGTTTGCGCAACCGGGCTCACGCCGTAGTTGTCGAACAGGGCGATGCCGTTGGCGTTGTCGGCGGTCAGAGCGCCGTCGTCAGCCAGGTCCTTGACCAGGTTGTTCGAAGCGGTCGCGTACGAGCCGAGGCCAGCGCCGTTGTTGAAGATGGTCGCTTGGTAGATGATTTCACCGACCAGGGCAGCCTTGACGGCCAGCGAGACGTCAGCCGCGGCCAGGCCCGGGACGTTCGCCTTCACGAAGGCTTCGTAGTAAGCGATCGAAGCGGCGCTCGACAGGAACGCAACGGCGTTCGCGACGTTGACGCCAGCGGCGGCAGCGGCGGTGTTGCCGATGATGACGTTGTACATCGCGGCGGTGGCGTCGGCGTACGACATCGAGCCGTAAGCAGCCGAGAAGGCCGTCTTGGCGCCGGCGTTTTGCAGAGCCAGCGCAACCGACTGAGCGATGAAGCGGTTTTCACCGTTCAGGCCGGCTTGAGCGCCCGAACCGGTGTAGGCGGCGTTCAGAGCCTTCAGGCCGGCAACGCTCGGCGCGAAGCCGAGGAAGAACTGGTAGGTCGAGATGCTGACGGCCGTCGTGACGTCCGAGCCCATGTCGATCGCCGACTGCAGGGCTTGAGCGTCGCTCAGAGCGCCCGTGGCGTTTTGGTTGGCGATGCCCTGCAGGCCGGTCAGTTGAGCGGCGGTCGGGGCAGTGCCAGCGTTCGCGTTCGTGAAGAACGTCTGAAGCTGGGTCAAAGTGTAAGCCATTTGGCTTGTCTCCCAAAGATAATCCCACACCCCCTGCGGCCAAACGGCGCGCATAGGAGCAGCGAAGGCTATAGAGCAAACGACATACGTCCACAATAGCTGAAATCGAGCCGTACAGCATTTTTGTGCCTTGCAGTTGATGTAAGTTTCGCATACACTGCGCAACCGCAAGGAGGATTTGCAAGATTTTTTAAAAAATTGCCC
>NCDQ01000076.1 GCA_002280275.1 Caulobacter vibrioides
ATCCGCAGGCGCACCGCGCGCGGATGGTGGGGCTGTTCATGATCGCTTCGGCCCTGGCCAATGCGGTCGGCGCGGCGATCGGCGGGCTTCTGCTGGGTTTGGACGGTTTCCTCGGACTGGCGGGCTGGCAGTGGGTCTTCCTGGTGACCGGGATGCCGGCGGTCCTGCTGGCCCCCTATGTGCTCTGGCGGTTGCCGAATGGCCCTTCGGAAGCGCGCTGGCTTCCCGACGTCGAGAAGTCCTGGCTGGCTTCGGTGCTGGCGGCCGAGCGGGGCGGGGAGCCCGATGATCATCGCGGGGCCTGGAAGGCGATCTTCGATCCGCGCGTCCTGATGCTGGCCGGTCTCTACATCGGCATGCCGCTGGGCGCCTATGGCCTCAGCTACTGGCTGCCGACCATCGTGAAGTCGTTCGGTGTCTCCAACACCCTGAACGGCTTCATCAATGTCATTCCATGGTTGTTCGTGGCCGTGGCGCTGTGGTTCGTACCGCGCCACGCGGCGCGACACGGCGCCAGCGCCTGGCACATCGCGGGGCCCGTCCTGCTGGCCGCAGTGGCTTTGAGCCTCAGCGTGATCTTGCCGGGCGCGCCGCTCAAGTTCGCTATGCTGTGCATCGCCGCGCCGGCGATCTTCGCCGCCCAGCCGGTATTCTGGAGCCTGCCGCCCAGCTTTCTCAGCGGAGCCAAGGCGGCGGCGGGGATCGCGGCGATCAACGCGGTGGGCAACCTGGGCGGCTTCATCGCCCAGAATCTGGTTCCGATCGTCCGCGACGCCACCGGCAGTGAGCTGGCCCCCATGTTCGCATTGGCGGCGGTGCTGTTGGTGGCGCTCAACTGGTGTGTGCGAGGGTCGCGCTGCCCTGGGGCCGCGCCCCTGCCTGTTGACGCGAACTCGGCGAAGTAGGCTGTAGTCAAGGTATCGGTCTTGCCGGGGGTCCATTCGCGCCAGCCAGCGGGGTCGACATTGGCCTCGATGCGCGTGCGGAGGAAGATCACCGTAGCGAACGGTCGCCAGGCGCGGCCCAGGAAGATTCCTTTCGCCTCGGGCGCTGCGGTGACCAGGCAGCGATCGAAGACATAGGCGCTGTCCTGATCGGGCCGGTTCTTGCTCTGAGCTGTGAAGAGCACGCTGTGATGGGCGACGCCATGGATGTGACAACGATCAAAGAAGGCCTTGGCGTCTCCGAAGATGAAGTCCACATGCCCTTCGATGTAGCAGTTCTTGAAGTACTGCCGGCTGGGCTTGTCCTTCTTGCTGGCGGCATAGAGCGTATCCTGAGCGCCCAGGAGACGGACATTCTCGAGAACCGAGCGATCAGCGGTCAGATGCAGCGCGACGGCTTGCGAGGGGCGCGGATCCTTTAGGTGATAGTCGTTCTGGATGGTGAGATTTCTGGCGCGAAAGCCATCGCCCGACACGGCAACCGAAAATGATTTCGACGTGCCGCCCGACGTCAAGGCGCTGTCGCTCCACACTAACACCACGTCCTGAGCATGGCGCCCCCGACCGATCAACTGGACGTTAGGCTTGGTGATGGTGAGCTTCTCTCGGTACTCCCCCGGCGCCAGTTCCAGGACGCCACCGACCGGCGGGAGCGCTTCGAGCGCGGCGGTCACGGTCTTGAAGCGGCTTTGGGGCCAGACGCGCAGGGTCTCCGCGCTCGCCGCGCTCGATACGCCTAGGGCCCAAAGATGAGCCACAGCCAGAAGCACCGCGAGTTTCACGTCTCGACACATAACGCTCGTCCCATTCGCAAGCCGGCTTGGCCCTAGCTATCGGGCCCATACTTGCGGGGCGCCCTGGATAGCACCTGTCCGTCGATTCTCGCGCCAGCCTGGGCCGCCGCGGCGGGCCGCTGGCCAAGTCTAGCGGGGAGGCCATGGATTACGGGCGACTTGAGCGCTTGCGCGGTCAGAACTCACAACGCTGCCGGTGTGCTGCGTCTCGTCATTGATTTTCGGGAGAATGGCGGGGACCCAAGCAACAAAACTTGCTTGGGTCCCCATGGTGCCGCCGGGCAGGATTGAACTGCCGACCTCAGAGAATCGCGAACGCCAAGCCCAAAATCGTCTTGACTGAACAACTTTGTCGCCGCACCCCCGGATCATGGCGATCGAAGACGACAAGGCGGCCCGCGAAGCCAAGCTGGCCGAAGCCCTACGAACCAATCTCCGCAAGCGAAAAGCCGCGGCGCGCAAGGATTTCGGCGGTGAGGACGCAGCGGTGGCCGCCGCCGCGGCCGCGCCAACGCCGTATAACGACGTTCGAAACTTGCTGGGGATAACTCACGGGTCCGGCGAGCGGCGGACGTTGACCCTCTCGCTTTCCGCGCCGTTTCCGAATCCGGGCGGCGAGGGATGGGCGGTGGCGGTGCGGCTGTCGGGCGATGGCGGGCAGTTCGACACCCTGTTCGGCAAGGCGGCGTTCGGCGAGGATGGCCTAGCGGCGCTGCGCAAGGCGATCGATCTGGCGCAGGTCGCCATCGACCTCGCCAGCACGACTCACGCGCTGTGCTGGCCCGACGAGCGCCCCTACGATCTCTCGGCGCCGATTTAGACCGCCAGGGCCTTGCAAGCCCTCTTGCAACGGATAGAACGCGCGCCTCACATGTGGACCGCGCGGCGTCCCCACCCCGCGCGTTCGAGGGACCTTAATGGATCGCATCGCCATCATCGGCGGCGCGCAGTTGAACGGGACGATCCCGGTCAGCGGCGCCAAGAATTCCGCCATCAAGCTGATGGCCGCCAGCCTGCTCACCGACGAGCCGCTGCGCCTGACCAACATGCCGCGCCTGGCCGACACCCGCTTCCTGGGCAAGCTGCTGACGCGCCTGGGCGTGCAGGTGACCGAAAGCGATGGCCCGGATGGCCAGCAAACGCTCCTGCACGCGCCTGAGATCACCAGCGGCTTCGCGCCCTACGATCTGGTTCGCCAGATGCGCGCCTCGTTCAACGTGCTGGGCCCGCTGGTGGCGCGCTCGGGCCAGGCCAAGGTGTCTTTGCCCGGCGGCTGCACCATCGGCGCGCGTCCGGTCGACCTGCACCTTCAGGCCATTGAGGCGCTGGGCGCCAAGATCGACCTGCACGAAGGCTACGTCTACGCCCAGGCCCCGCGCGGCCTGAAGGGCGCGGAGATCCGCTTCCCGTTCGTGTCGGTCGGCGCCACCGAGCACGCCATGCTGGCCGCCGTGCTGGCCGATGGCGTGTCGGTGATCCACAACGCCGCCTGCGAGCCGGAGCTGGTCGACCTGCAGGAGTGCCTGAACGCCATGGGCGCCAAGGTCGAGGGCGCGGGCACGCCGACCGTGACGATCACGGGGGTTCCGCGTCTGCACGGCGCGACGCACGCGGTCATTCCCGATCGCATCGAGATGGGCACCTACGCCGTGGCGGCCGCCATGGCGGGCGGCGAGGTTCGTCTCAGCAACGCACGTCCCGGCCTGATCGACGCCCTGCTGGACAAGCTGAAAGAGGCCGGCGCCAGCGTCGAAGAGACGGCCGATGGCTGCATCATCCGTCGTAACGGCCAACGCCTGAGCGCCGTCGACATTGAGACCGCGCCGTTCCCCGGTTTCGCCACCGACCTGCAAGCCCAGTTCATGGCCTTGATGACGACGGCCAAGGGCGAGAGCCGGATCCGCGAGACCATCTTCGAGAACCGGTTCATGCACGCGCCAGAGCTGATGCGCCTGGGCGCCGACATCTCGGTGTCGGGCGGCGAGGCGCGGGTGCGCGGTGTGGACCAGCTGGAAGGCGCCGAGGTGATGGCCACCGACCTGCGCGCATCGGTCAGCCTGGTGATCGCCGGCCTTGTCGCGCGTGGCGAGACCACGGTCAGCCGCATCTATCACCTCGACCGGGGCTTTGAGCGCCTGGAAGAGAAGCTCGGCGCCTGCGGGGCTCAGGTCCGTCGCATCAAGGGCGATGGCGAGGCGGAACTCTGACCATGGTCGAGGCCGCCAAGCCGCTGCGCCTGCTGGCGCAAGACGCCGACGATCTGAGCGTTCTGTCGGCGGCCCTTCAGGACGCGATCGCCAAGATCGGCGACATCCGCTGGGACGCTCAGGCGCGGACCCTGACCATCGCCTGCAATCGCTTCCGCTGGGAGGCGCGCAAGAGCAAGCAGGGCGAGCGCGTTCGCTCGGCGCTGCAGTTCGGCGACGTGAGCAGCGTCCAGGCGCGCAACCTGCGTCGTGACGCCAAGGGCGCGGTGGTCGAGCTGCTGTCGATCGGCTTCGAACCGGCGGAGGAGCCTCCGGCCGGCGTAGTGATCCTGACCTTCGCGGGCGGCGGCGACATGCGGGTGACGGTCGACTGTCTCGACGTCGCGCTGGCGGATGTGTCCGATCCCTGGTCGACATCCCGAACCCCGGGCCACGCGGACTGAAAGCCTTGGATTTAGGCGCCTGCTCAAACCCTGAGCGGCGCCTTTTTTCTGACCTTTCCAAGGGCAGGGCCGGCGCCAGCGATTCGTCCCACGCGCTAGTGATCGGGCCGCCAATTCGCCGGGCGCGCGAGCGGTGTTAACCTAACGCCACGCGTCCAACAGAGGCGCGAACGTCAGGGAGGCCCTCATGGCCAGAAAGACCGCCTACTCGATGGGCGAAGCCCAGTCCGCGTTTTTCCGTGCATGCGACATCACCAAGCCCGAGCCGCCCGTGCTTCGGCACGGCGGTCCCTGCTTTGACTGGGGCCGCGCGACCCTGGTCGCGCTCAGCTTCGTGTTCTGCGCCGGGCTGGCGACACTGGCCTACGCGGCGCTGATCTGAAGCGGCGCTTTGACGATGTTTCGGCAGTCGCCGGCGCGCGCTCGGGACTGGACTCTGGAACGAAGGTCTAGCCCTCGATCGTTGAGGCTTGGCGGCGATGCTCTGCCAAGCCGCGACGCGCGACCCCGCCATTCCGTAGGCTTTCGGGCTTGCCTTGGTCGGAAAAAGCCGCATCTAGCAGCCTATGCGCCGCTTTTTGTTTTCCGATCCCGATTTCCAGTCCGCCTTCAAGGCCTTCCTCGACGAGCGTCGCGGCTCGCCCACCGATGTCGACGCCGCTGTCGCCGTCGTGCTGGAGGCGATCCGCACGCAGGGGATTGAGGCGCTGCTCGACTACAGCCGGCGCTTCGACAAGGTCGAGCTGACGGCCGAGACGATCCGCGTGACCGCCGAAGAGATCGAGGCCGGCGCGGCCGAGACGCCGCCGGATGTCCGCGAGGCCATCGCCTTCGCCGCGGCCCGCATCCGCGCCTATCACAGCCGCCAGCGTCCGGCTAACCAGGCCTGGACCGACGAGGCGGGCGTCGAGCTGGGCTGGCGCTGGACGCCGCTGGAAGCCGTGGGCGTCTATGTGCCCGGCGGTCGCGCAGCCTATCCCTCGACCGTTCTGATGAACGCCGTCCCGGCCCAGGTCGCCGGTGTCGATCGCATCGCCATGGTCACCCCGCCCGGCAAGCTGCAGCCGGCCGTGCTGGCCGCCGCCAAGGAAGCCGGGGTCACCGAGATCTGGCGCGTGGGCGGAGCCCAGGCTGTCGCCGCCCTGGCCTATGGCGCGGGTCCGATCCAGCCGGTCGACAAGATCGTCGGCCCCGGCAACGCCTATGTCACCGCCGCCAAGCGCCGCCTGTACGGCGTGGTGGGCATAGACGCCTTGGCCGGCCCGTCGGAAATCGTCGTGGTCGCCGACCGCAACAACAATCCCGACTGGATCGCCGCCGACCTGCTGAGCCAGGCCGAACACGATCCGGCCGCCCAGTCGATCCTGATCACCGACGACGAGGCTTTCGCCGCAGCGGTTGAACAGGCCATCGCCGAACGCCTCAAGACCCTCTCCACCGGCGAGGACGCTGCGGCCTCGTGGCGCGACCACGGCGCGGTGATCATCGCGCCGCTGGACGAGAGTCCGGCCCTGGTCGACGCTATTGCGCCCGAGCACGTCGAGTTCGCGCTCGACAATCCCGAGCGCCTGTCCGACCGAGTGCGGCACGCCGGCGCGATCTTCCTGGGCCGGGTCACGCCCGAGGCGATCGGCGACTATGTCGCCGGCTCCAACCACGTGCTGCCCACCAGCCGCGCCGCGCGCTTTCAGTCGGGTCTGTCGATCTACGACTTCATCAAGCGCACCTCGATCGTGAAGTGCGATCCAGTCTCCTTCGCTATCCTGGGGCCGCACACCGTGGCGCTCGCCAAGGCCGAGGGTCTGCCCGCCCACGCCCTGTCGGCGTCAGTGAGGTTGCCAACCGGCAACTGACGCGCGAACCTCCTACGCCAGATGAGCACCGACGCCCGCGCCAACCACCGGATCAAGTCGATCGAGATCGACGAGGATAGCCTCGCGGCCGCGTCGCGCGACCAGGAGCAAGAGCGTCAGGTCGCGATCTTCGACCTGCTGGAGGGCAACTATTTCGAACCCGCCGAAGCGGGGGAGGGGCCCTATGACGTGCGGCTGTCGCTGATCGAGAACCGTCTGGCCTTCGACATCGCGGGGGCGGGCTACGAGCGCCGGCACCTGTTGTCGCTTTCGCCGTTTCGCGGCGTGATCAAGGACTATTTCCTGATCTGCGACAGCTACTATTCGGCCATCCGCAACTCGTCGCCCCAGCAGATCGAAGCCTTGGATATGGGACGGCGGGGCCTGCACAACGAAGGTTCCAACCTTCTGCGCGAGCGGCTGGAGGGCAAGGTCAAGACCGACCTCGACACGGCGCGTCGCCTGTTCACCCTGATCTGCGCGCTGCACTGGCGGGGCTGACCGTGTCGCAGCCGTTGCCGGACGCGGTGCTGTTCACCTGCAACTACAACCGCGTGCGCTCGCCGATGGCTGAGGGCCTGTTCAAGCGATTCTACGGCACGCGGGCTTTCGTCGATTCGTGCGGTCTTAAGTCCGATCCGGCCGGGGAGGGAATCGACCCCTTTGTCGTGGCGGTCATGGACGAGCTGGGTCTGGATGTTTCCGACCACAAGCCCAAGACCTTCGCGCAGCTGGAGGATGACAGCTTCGATGTCGTTGTCTCGCTGACACCGGAGGCCCAGCACCGGGCTGTGGAGCTCTCTCGCGATCGCGCCGTCGAGATCGAGTACTGGCCGACCCACGACCCCACCCTGATCGACGGCTCGCGGGAGGCGCGTCTTGAGGCCTATCGCGAGGTCCGAGATGGGCTGGCGGCGGCCATCAAGCAACGTTTCGGCGCGCCATCGACGTTTGGGGGGTAATTGCGCTATAGAGGCGCCTCGCCGCGATCGGCCTCGCTCTGACTCGATGTCAAAGCGGGCCGCGCGGCTATTCGATTCGTCCCTTTGAGAGGCCTGATGGCTAAGGAAGAACTGCTCGAGTTTCCCGGTACGGTCAGCGAATTGCTGCCGAACGCCACGTTCCGCGTGAAGCTGGAAAACGACCACGAGATCATCGCTCACACCGCCGGCAAGATGCGCAAGAACCGCATCCGCGTTCTGGCCGGCGACAAGGTCCTGGTCGAGATGACCCCCTACGACCTGACCAAGGGCCGTATCACCTACCGCTTCAAGTAAGACGCCGATGGCTCCGAAGACGGCCGCCCCAGTGGCCGCCGGGCCGGCGCTGGTGCTGGCCAGCGCGAGCCCCCGGCGCCTCGACCTGCTCGCCCAGGTCGGCGTTACGCCCGACCGGGTTGATCCCGCCGACATCGACGAAACCCCGCTTCGCGACGAGACGCCGCGTCGTCATGCGTTGCGACTCGCGCTGGAGAAGGCGCGGGTGGTCGCTGCGCGTGCGCCGGACGATTTCGTGCTGGCGGCTGACACCGTCGTCGCTGTCGGACGACGTATTCTTCCCAAGGCCGAGACCGAGGCCGATGTTCTCTATTGTCTCAAGCTCCTGTCGGGTCGGAACCACAAGGTTCTGACCGGTGTGGCGCTGATCGCGCCCGACGGCCGCGCGGCGACCCGCCTGGTCGAGACCAAGGTCGGCTTCAAGCGCCTGTCCGACGCCGAGCGCGACGGCTATGTCGCCAGCGGCCAGTGGCGCGGCAAGGCGGGCGGCTATGGCGTCCAGGGCCTGGCGGGCGGATTCATCACCGACCTGCAGGGCTCTTATCCCAGCGTCGTGGGCCTGCCCCTGTACGAGACGCTGAACCTCCTCTCCGGCCTGGGTTACCGCCCATGAGCGCTAAAGCGCCCACCGTGCGTCGCGCCTATCTCTACAAAGGGGTGGGAGAGACCGTCGGCGTCGTGACGCTGGATGGCCGTCCCGAGCGCCTCATGGTCGAATGGCCAGGCGATGATCCCCTGGACGCCGAGGGCGTGCGCGGCGTGGCGCGGGTGCGCAAGATCGAGAAGGCCTTTGCCTCCGCCTTTGTGCAATTGCCGGGCGGTCAGGACCTGATTCTACCGCTTCGTCCCGACATGCCGGCCTTGGTCGAGGGGGGCGTTGTCGAGATCGAGATCAAGACGCCGTCCCGCACGGACAAGGCGGGCGTCGCGCGATTCGTCGCCGAAGGGCAGGGCGAGCCGCGTGTCTTGGCCCAGGCCCCCTCGATCGAGGAGCGGCTCCACCAGATCGTGAAGGCCGGGTCGCCCACGACCGGTGACAAGGCTCTGCTGGCTGTGGAGGAGGCTGAGGCGGACGCTCTGGCCACCGTCTTCAGCCTGCCGGGCGGCGGAGACATCGCCGTCGAGCCGACGCGGGCTCTTACCGCCATCGACGTGGATCTTGGCGCGCGCGAGGGCGCGGACTCCAAGCGCGCGGCGCGGTTGGCCAACATGGCGGCGGTGAATGTCGCCGCGCGGGTTCTCCGACTCAAGGGACTGGCCGGGATCGTCGTGTTTGATCTCGTCGGCCGGGGGCATGACGCCCAGGCGCTGACCACGGCGGCGCGCAACGCCTTCGCGCCGGACAATCCGGGGGTGGGAATCGGCGCTATCAGCAAGTTTGGGACGCTCGAGATGATCGTGCCGCGACGGTCCCCGCCGATTCTCGATCGCCTGCTCTCCGCCGGCGGGGGATCCAATCCGCGACATGTCGCGCGGCGCATGGCGCGGGCGCTGGGGCGTGAGGGCAGGGCGGACCCTGGCGGGCGTCTGACCGCGCGTTGCGCGCCCGCTGTCGCCGAGGTCTTCCAAGCAGAGCTCGATCAGGGCGTCGCGGAGCATTTGGGGCGGCGTTTCGTGATCGAATCCACGCCCGCCTGGCCCGTCGACCGATTTGAGGTGTCCGCGAGATGAGCGCGAAATGTCCGATTTGCGCCAAGCCCACTGATTCTGCGTTCCGGCCGTTCTGCTCGAAACGCTGTGCGGACGTTGATCTGCAGCGCTGGCTGAGCGACCGCTACGTCGTCGCGGGCGGCGACGATGACGAGGAAAATCCGCCATCCCAAGACATCAACAGGGAATGACAAAACGGCGCTGGACATCCTTTCGCGCCTCCCCTATAGACCCGGCTCCTCGCTTCGCGGCGAGGTCGCCAGGGCGGTTTCACCCCGCCAAAGCCCGGATGCCTGGGTAGCTCAGTTGGTAGAGCAGCGGATTGAAAATCCGCGTGTCGCTGGTTCGATTCCGGCCCCAGGCACCACTCCCCATTTCCTTCCTTTCGGAAGTCAGGCTGGTCCAGAAGGTCGTCCGGTTGTCCGGTCGGCCCTCGCACTGTTCCTTGTGGGGCGGGCTTGTTTACGCCGCGCGGACGTCCCATCTGCCGCGCAGACAGGCGCCTTTCTTCACAGACCCGCGTTTTGTTGCCTTGCTGCAGTGCAGCATGGTTTTTCTCGTTGTCAGGGAAAAACCGCCCCGAAATCCGGAAATTCGTTTTGTGCAGTGCGGTAAGGTCCGCAGGCCACGGGGGCGGGCGATGAATTTGTGCCCAAATGAGACCCTTGACGGTGCGAAAAGGGGTTGCCAAAGGACCCCAGCCGCAATTCTAACATTGCGGTAAGACCGGAGCCCCAAAAGGGCGTCGGTTGCACGCGCTTCGAAACGATCCTTCTGGAGGCTGGTCCTCGTGAGGGGCGTAACGGGTCGAGCGCAGCGAAGCGGGTCTGTCCGGGGCGAGAGTTATCGAGCTCCAGGCGGACTATTCAGAGTTAGGGTGGAGACGCTCTCGCGCGACGACCCTCGGTCCAAACGTGCTAGACCAATCAGGAACTGGCGACAGATGCTCGACATTAAACGGAAGACCCCCCTCATCGCTCTC
>NCDQ01000525.1 GCA_002280275.1 Caulobacter vibrioides
AGCCAGCGGGCTCTCCTTGGGCAGCATGCGCTCAACGGCCTTCTCGAGGACGCGCTCGGGGAAACGACCGCCCAGCACCTTGCGGGGGGTGGTTTCCTTGATGCCGCCCGGGTGACCGGTGTGACGGTAGTAGACCTTGTCGTCCAGCTTCTTGCCGGTGAACTTCACCTTGTCGGCGTTGATGACGACGACGAAGTCGCCGCAATCGACGTGCGGGGTGTAGTCCGGACGGTGCTTGCCGCGAAGACGCATGGCGATGAACGAAGCCAGACGGCCGACAACGGCGTTCTCGGCGTCGACCACGATCCACTTCTTCTCGACCTCGGCTGGCTTCAAGGAAGCCGTGATCTTCTGCATTGGGATTGATCCGTAATTTTTAGTGCGTCCGAGGCCCTCGAAACAGGCTCCGTCGGCGTGAGCGGCGGCTGTTACGCGACGCGGCGAGGCCTGTCAACACGCAGATGGGCAGGTTTACAAAAATCGCTTGTAAAACAGCATCTTAATGTGCACGGTATTATGATACCTCATTTCCGTGTTCCAATCGTCATGAAACAGCGGCATAGCGTTCTACGCCCCCTTCCCGAGGAAAGATCCATGGTCGTATCCCGTCGAACCTTTCTGAGCGCAACCGCCACCAGCATGGCCTTCAGCGCTTTCGCCGCACGGGCCCAAGACGGCGCTTCGCAGGCCGAGACCTATCTGAACGAAGTCACCGGCTATGGACCTCTGGTGCGCGACCCCAAGGGCATGATCGCGAAGGTGCACGACGAACATGCGCACTTCATGATCTCGGTGTGGCCGAAGTTCTACCCCACCACGAAGAACTACAAGGAGCTGGAAGCGGGCGGCCACATCTTCGCTGGCGGCACGAGCACCCAACTCTACAATCTCAAGACCGGCCAGACCGAGCGTCAGCACATGAGCATCGCTGGGACGCTGGTTAATTGCGCCGGTGGCGTCACGCCCTGGGGTTCATGGCTGACCTGCGAGGAGACGACGCTTGCGGCCGGCGCCAGAGCCGGCAAGAGCCACGGCTATGTCTTCGAGGTCCCCAGCGCCCACATTGGTCTGGTTGAGCCTGTAGCCCTGACCGGCATGGGCCGCTTCAAACATGAGGCCGCGTGCGTCGATCCGCGAACCGGGGTCGTCTATCTGACCGAGGATGTCGCCGACAGCCTCTTCTACCGCTACCTTCCCAACGATCGCCGCAACCTGGCGGCCGGCGGTCGTTTGCAGGCCTTAGGTCTCGTCGATGCGCCGGAAGGCGGTGACACCCGGAACCAGCGCGAAAAGTCCTTTGCGACGGGCGGCTGGAAGGACGTGCGTTGGATCGATCTTGATGGCGTCGACAGCCCCAATGACGACCTGCGTCGGCGGGGCCACAAGGCCGGCGCCGCGATCGTCGCTCGCGGCGAAGGGCTCTTCTTCGGAAACGGCGAGCTCTATTTCACGGCCACGTCGGGCGGCCCCAAGGGCGCCGGTCAAATCTTCCGCTATGTGCCCAGCGCCGTCGAAGGCCAGCCGGGCGAAGCGGATCAGCCGGGCAAGCTGCAGTTGTTCGTCGAAAGCCAGAACGGCCGCGTGCTCGACTATGCCGACAATCTGGTGGTCGCTCCCTGGGGCCATCTGATTGTTTGCGAGGATCGCTACTCAGCGACTTTGCGCAACCACCTGCGCGGCATCACGCCCGAGGGTAAGGTCTACACGCTGGCCCGTAATGTCCACGCGGCCAACGCCGAGTTCGCCGGCGCGTGCTTCTCGCCGGACGGCGGCACCCTCTTCGTCAACCTGCAGAACCCAGGTTTCACCCTGGCGATCTCGGGTCCATGGGCGAGCGTGAAGGCCTAGGTTAAGAGACGGCGCTCCGGAAGACCAACGGAGCGCCGATCAGGGCCTGCGCACGCGCCAGGCGAACATCGTAGCCGCCGCCAGCAGCACCGCCGCGCCCGCTTGATGGAGCACGCCCAGGCTGATGGGCACGGCCGCGACCAGCGTCCACACGCCCAGCGCCGCTTGAAGCGAGACGACGACCGCCACCGCCAGAGCCGCTTGCTTGCCATGCGGAACCAGCAAACGATCGCGCTGGGCCATCACCGCAATGGCTATGCCCGCGATCACAACCGCATAGGCGATCAGACGATGGTTGAACTGGACCGCCGCCTGACTGTGCGCCAGCGTGCTCCAAATCCCCGCGCCGACATAATCGCTTGGGAAGAAGCGCCCATTCATCAACGGCCAGTCGTTGTAGACGAGGCCCGCGTCGTTGCCGGCGACTAGCGCGCCAAGCAGGCTTTGGAAGAAGACCGCCCCCAGGAACGCCAGCGCCCAGCCGCGCCAGGGGCTGCGCTCCTCCACACGCGGCGCGCCGTTCCAGGCGTCCAAAGCGGTCCAAATCAGCAAGACAAAGAGCGCCAGCGCCAAGCCAAGGTGCGTCATCAGACGCTCCGGCGCGACCGAGACCCGCTCGGACAGGCCAGACGCGACCATCCAC
>NCDQ01000526.1 GCA_002280275.1 Caulobacter vibrioides
AGCCGACGTTCAGATTGATCTCGTCATAGCCATAGGCCTCGCCGATCTTCGCCGCCTCATCCTATCTGGCGGGCCTGGCGCGCCGCGACGGCAAGCGCCTGCCGATGATCCTGAGCGGCGATGCCGACCAGACCCTGGCGACGATCCTCAGCCAGGCTGAGGCGATCGCCGCCGAGCCGGACTTCGAGACCGCCCGCCGGGTCCTGCGCGAGCTGAAGGCCGACCTGCACCTCCTGACCGCGATCAGCGACCTTGGCGGCGTCTGGGACCTGGATCAGGTGACGGGCGCCCTGACCCGGTTCGCCGACGCGGTGCTGCACGCAGCGCTCGCCCAAGCCGTTCGGCAGGAGGTGGCGCGCGGCGCCCTGACCCACGTCGGCGAAGGCGCGGGCGGTCCCGCGCCCGGCCTCTTCTGTGTGGCGATGGGCAAGCACGGCGCGTTCGAGCTGAACTATTCCAGCGACATCGACTTTTCGATCTTCTACGCGCCCGAGAAGCTGCCGGTCGCCGACGGGCACGAGCCGCAGGCGGTGGCGGTGCGGATCGCCAACCACCTGGGCCGCATCCTGCAGGAGCGCACCGGTGACGGCTATGTCTTCCGGATCGATCTGCGCCTGCGCCCGGACCCGTCCTCGACCCCGCCGGCCATGCCGGTCGATGCGGCCATGGACTACTATGAGAGCGTCGGCCAGAACTGGGAGCGGGCGGCCCACATCAAGGCGCGGATCGCGGCCGGTGACCTCGCCGAGGGGCGGGCGTTCCTGGAGGGATTGCAGCCGTTCATCTGGCGGCGGAACCTCGATTTCGCGGCCATCGCCGACATCCACTCGATCAAGCGCCAGATCCACACCTACAAGGTCGACGACCGCCTGACCGCCAAGGGCGCGGACCTGAAACTGGGGCGGGGCGGCATCCGCGAGATCGAGTTCTTCGTCCAGACCCAGCAGCTGATCCTGGGCGGCCGTCAGCCGGATCTGCGCAGCCCCCGCACGCTGGACGCCCTCCAGGCTCTGGCCGCCGCCGGCCACGTCACGCCCGAGGACGCCGCCTGGCTGACGCAAGCCTACAAGGACCTGCGGGCGCTGGAGCACCGCGCCCAGATGATCGCCGACGACCAGACCCACAAGCTCCCGGAGTCCGATGTCGAGCGCAAGAAGGTGGCGGCCCTGTCGGGCGAGGCGAACCTTCGGGTGTTCGACGCCGCCGTCGGCAAGATGCTCAAGGGCGTGAACCTGCGCTATGGCCGGCTGTTCGCCGGCGAGGAGGCGTTGTCGTCGCGCTTCGGCAGCCTGGTGTTCACCGGCGTCGAGGACGATCCCGAGACCCTGGCGACCCTGAAGCGGATGGGCTTTTCCAACCCCGAGCGCGTGGCCGCCACGATCCGGGGCTGGCACCACGGCCACATCGCCGCCACCCGCACCGAGCGGGGGCGCGAGCTCTTCACGCGCCTGGCGCCGCGCCTCTTGGACGCGGCGAACGCCACCGGGGCGCCGGACCAGGCGTTCAACCGCTTTTCCGACTTCTTCAGCCGGCTGTCGTCGGGCGTGCAGATCCAGTCGCTGTTCCTGGCCCAGCCGCGCCTGTTCGAGCTGATCGTCGAGGTCATGGCCTTCGCCCCGCGTCTGGCCGCCACCCTGGCCAAGCGGCCGACCGCGCTGGACGCCTTGCTGGACCCGACCTTCTTTGGCCCCATCGAGACCCCGGCGGTCGCGCCGTGGGACCCGGAGGACTTCGAGGGCGCGATGGACGCGGCGCGGCGCCTGTTCCGCGACCAGAGCTTCCGGATCGGCGTGCCCTGGGCAAGGCCGGCTCGCGCGAGATGACCGCCAAGTCGGACCTCGACCTAATGACCCTCTACGCCGCCGACGATCCGCGCAGCATGTCGGCTATCAAGGACTGGAGCGCCGATGTCTTCTACGCACGCTTCACCCAGCGGCTGATTTCGGCCCTGTCGGCGCCGACCAGCGAGGGGGCGCTGTACGAGGTGGACATGAAGCTGCGGCCCTCGGGCGCCAAGGGGCCTGTAGCGGTCAGCTTCGCGGCCTTCGAGGACTATTACGAGCGCGAGGCCGAGACCTGGGAGCTCCTGGCCCTGACCCGCGCGCGGATCGTCTGGGCCAGCTCGCCGGACTTCAAGGCGCGGGCCGAGGGGGCGATTGCTGCGGCGCTACGGCGGGCGCGCGATGCGAAGAAGACCGCCGCCGACGTTGTCGAGATGCGCCAACTGATGGAGCGCGAGCGGCCGGGCAAGGGCGACTGGGACCTGAAACTCGACCCCGGCGGGCTGGTCGATATCGAGTTCGCCGCCCAGTTCCTGCAACTGGCCCACGCGGCGGCGGACGGGCCGCTGCGGCAGAACACCGGCGAGGCCCTGGCGGCCCTGCGCGAGGCGGGCCTGGCCGACGCGGGCGCGCTCACGCGGCTGGAGGCGGCCTGGCGTCTGGAGCAGGACCTCTCGCAGCTGATCAAGGTGGCGCTGGAGGACGGCGCCGATGTCGAGGCCGAGCCCAAGGCCTTCAAGACCCTGCTGGCCAAGGCCGGCGGCGTGGCCCAGTTCAAGTCGCTGAGGCCCAAACTGGCCAAGGCCAAGGCCGAGGCGCGCGCGGCCTATGAGGCGGTGGTGAAGGGGTAGCTCCAAACCGATCTCCCCGGCGAATGCCGGGGCCCAGATCGAACCCTCGACGTTTCGGGAGGGCCCGCCAGGCGGTGGGCGAGAACACGCTCAACTCTCCGGGTGAATCTGGGCCCCGGCATTCGCCGGGGAGGTCGGAAGATTATGGATCAACTTCGCGACGGAATCTCCGCCGCCCCGCGTTTCACGCTCATGGGACGGGCTGTCCAGCTTTTGGAGACGATGAGCCTGATGATGAAACGCACCCTGATCGCGACCGGCGCG
>NCDQ01000527.1 GCA_002280275.1 Caulobacter vibrioides
GCGCCGATCATGATGCTCTGCGTATCCTTGATCGCGAACACTACCGGATCGTCTTCCAGCTCGCCGCGATTAGCCAGCAGCCACACCCGCATCAGCCACGCTGACAACGCCACGGGAGCGATCCACAGCGCTTCCGGTGTTTGGTAGACGCCCGATGGCCAGGCGGATTCGATCACATAGAAAACCAGGATCAGCGGGCTCACGGTTGCCGTAGCGAGCCCAAGACCCAGCGTCAGGCTGGCGTCCTCGGCGCGATAGCCGCGATTGGCGACGCGGCGCTCACCGGCGGCCGCGCGACGCACCACTTCCACGTGACGCTTGGCCAGCGAGAGCGACACGAACAGGAACATCGAGAAGACCATCAGCCACTGGCTGAGAGCAACGCCCGCCACCACCGCGCCCATGATCAGTCGCAACGTGTAGAGGAAACTCAACGCCAGCGTATCGGCCAGCGCGACGCGCTTCAGTTTGAACGAATAGGCCATCGTGAGGATAAGGTAGGACACCATCGTCGCTGCAAAACCCGGCGACAGGAGGAATCCGCCCACCAGTCCGCCAAGGATCATCACGGGGGCTGCTACAAAGCCCTGCCACAACTTCAACTGGCCTGACGCGAACGGCCGTTTCTTCTTGGTTGGGTGCCCGCGATCGGCGGCAAGATCGACAAGATCGTTGAGGATGTACGTGCCTGACGCCATGATCCCGATCAGGGGCAGGGCGGCCAGACACGCCAGTAGCGTCGCCGGATCGCCGATCTTCATTGCGAGGATGGCTGGTACGAAAATCAGCGCATTCTTCGCCCACTGATGAATACGGATCGCCTTGCGCCATGCGGACAGCCCGCGCGCCGGGCGCTCGAACTGCTCGGCGACCGGAATGCCCATGCGCTCAACCGCGCGCCGCCTGCGTTCGCCGCCGCCGACAAGGGAGGCTGCCTTCGCGTGCTTCCACACTTTCAGATCTGCGCGGCTATCGCCGATATACTCGAAACCATTCGGCGCCAGCTCCTTCAGCCGCCGCGCCTTGGCTTCGCCCTTGTTGTTGGTGACGCCATTGCTGCCCACAGCGCGGTCGAAGAAGCGGAAATGCCTCACGGTCTCGTCGGCAACTGCCTGGTCGGCCGCCGTCACCAGCCAGACCGGCCGGCCCGCCGCACGCGCACGTATGCAGTACAACCCGACGGAATCGTTCACCGGCAGGCTCGCGATGTCGACGCGCGAGGCGGTCTGGATGCGCGCCTTCACCTTGGCGATGGCGAAGGGCAGTTGAATCATCTGCCACAGCGTCCACATCGGCCGCCGGCGAAGCTGTTCCGCAATTGCCTCGAACAGCGTGTCCGTCAGCAGCAGCGTGCCATCCAGGTCGACCGCAAGCGGCAACGCCGCGCTGTTTACCGGCTCCTCCGGCGCGCGCAGCGGCCCGTCCTGCAGTGTTCGCGCGGTGACGGCCTGGCTCAACTTCGCGCCCTCGGGGACAGGATGAACCTGAAAAATAGGCCGAACTACTCAAGATTCAGTTGACCGTTTCGCCCGGCGCGCGCTTCGCAGCCTTGAATCGTTAAGCAGGCCGCGAGTTGCCCACGCCCAAACCAGCCGCTACAGCCACAATCAGTAAATGGGCGTGAGCGGCGAGGACGTCTTGACGGCGATAGTGCTTTGTCTGGCCATGGCTCTCTGGCCGCTGCTCGCCTTCGCGGGCGGCGCGGCCTTCTCGCCCTTAACCGGAATTGCCGCCCTCTTGACGGCGGGGGCGTCCCTGCCGCGCCTCAGGCCGCGCCTGTACATGATTGCG
>NCDQ01000077.1:0-3977 GCA_002280275.1 Caulobacter vibrioides
CAGCACCCACAGGCCCACCAGTTCGCCGAACATCTGGCTGACCAGGGGCGCGGTTACGAAGTCGCCCGCCACGCCCAGATCGGGCCGGGTGGCGTAGTAGCCGTCACGCGGGTCGTGCAGGCAGCGCGTGAAAAACTCCGGGACGCCGATCGGCCCGTCCTGGGCGATCTGGGCCTTTAGGCGATCAAGCAGGCTCATGCGCCTCGGCGTCGTTCTGGATCGGTTCCTTCAGCGCCTTCCACAACAGCCAGCCGCCGGCCAGGATCATCGGGATCGACAGCATCATCCCCATGGTCAGGCCCAGCGGGAAGTCGGGCATGCCGACGTCGGGATTGCGCACGTTCTCCAGCGACAAGCGCGCCAGGCCATAGCCCAGCAGGAAGGTCGCCACGAGCGCGCCGCGCCGGCGAAGCCACTTCAGCCTGTAGATCGCGAAGGCCATGATCAGGAACAGCGCCAGACCCTCAAGACCCGCCTCGTACAGCTGGCTGGGATGACGCGGCAGAGGGCCCGCCGGGCAGATGCGCTGCGGGTGATTGGCCTGGATCGTCTCGTTGCAGAAGATGACGCCCAGCGGCGAGTCTGTGACCCGGCCCCAGAGTTCGCCGTTGATGAAGTTGGCGATGCGACCAAAGAAGATGCCGATCGGCGCGACCGGCGCGATCAGGTCGCCCAGGCGCAACATGTCGATCTTCTGCTGCCGCGCAAACAAGATGATGGCGGCGCAGACGCCCAGGAAGCCGCCGTGGAACGACATGCCGCCTTCCCAGATCTTGAAGACGTCCATTGGGTGCGCCATCAGCCAGGCGCGCTGGTCGTCGTTCAGCAGCATATAGAAGAGGATGTAGCCGAGCCGGCCGCCCAGAATGATCCCGAGCGTGATCCAGAGCACCAGATCGTCGATCTGCAGGGCTGTGGCGGTTGGGACTCGGCCGCCCCACAGGCCTTCTGTCCGCGTCAGGCGAACGGCGTAGCGCCAGCCCAGCAGGATGCCCGCCACATAGGCCAGGGCGTACCAGCGCAGGGCCAATGGGCCAAATTCCAGGGCCCACGGGCCGATATGGACCACAGGATCGATGTTCGGAAAGATCACGCGCTCGGCCTCCGTGCGGGACAGATCGACGCAGACGTATAGCGTTCGGGCTTCGCTTTCATCCACCGTTTCCCATATAAGAGCGCAAGGCCCATTCGCGGGCATGGATTACCGATGCACAGCCAGAACCCCTTCCTCGACGAATTCGCCAAGTTCACCCAGGCGGCGATGGGCATCGCCCAGACGGCCGGCGAAGAGGCCAAGACCGCGATGCGGGCCCAGGCGGACCGCTTGGCGGCGGAGTTCGACCTGATCCGTCGCGACGATTTCGAGGCCCTCAAGGCCGAGGTGGCGGCGCTGCGCGAGGAAGTGGCGGCCCTGAAGGCGGCCAAGAAGGCGCCCGCGAAGAAAACCGCGAGTTCAGGCGAATAGCCGACTCGCCGCTCGCTTCTGGCGTGAAGCGAGTTGAGACGAACGCCGCGAAGCAGATTAGTGTCCCCGTACGTGAGCGATTCAGCGCGGGGCTAACCCCCGCCGTCGCCGGCGGGGACGTAGGTTTTTCATGGACACCCAACCGGAAGACGACGACGTCCTGATGGCTCTCGATCCCCTGGAGGTGGTCGAGCACGTGCTGTCGGCCGAAAACCTCACCTTCGACCGCACCGAGGACGGTGACTTGGCCTTCGCCTTGAAGGGCGACTGGAAGGACTACGAGTTGTGGTTCGCCTGGCGGCCCGAGGCCGATTGTCTGCAACTGTGCCTGTCGCTGGACCTGCGCGCGCCCAAGTCCAAGCGCGCCAACGCCTATGAACTGCTGGCCCTGATCAACCAGCGCGTCTGGCTGGGTCACTTCGAGGTCTGGACCGAGGACGGCGAGGTGGTGTTCCGCCACGCCCTGGCCCTGCCGTCGGGCGAGCGCCCGACCATGGCCCAGGCCGCTTCGATGATCGACGCGGCGGTGGAGGCGGCTGACCGCTTCTTCCCGGCCTTCGAATTCCTGCTGCAGGGCGCCAAGACGCCCGACCAGGCGATGACCGCCTGCATGTTCGAGACCGTCGGCCAGGCCTGATTAGGGCTTCAAATCCTTCTCCCCTTGCGGGAGAAGGTGTCGCGAAGCGACGGATGAGGGGTCGCGCAGGCGACCGCCCATCATCTTGCGGCCAAGTCCGGGAAACCCCTCACCCGACCTGCTCCGCAGGCCACCTTCTCCCGCAAGGGGAGAAGGATAGAGATCGAGGTGAGCGCTCATGACCCCCATTCTCCTCCTCGGCGCAGGCCGCATGGGCGGCGCTCTGATCCAGGGCTGGCGGGCGGCCGGCGCGTTTGACGCCGCTGACCTGATCATCCGAGACCCTCATGTCGACGCCGCCGCCTTCACGGGCGCGCTGGTCAATCCGCCTCCAGAGGCCCTCCGCGCCGCCAAGACCGTGCTGCTGGCGGTCAAGCCGCAGATCTGGCGCGAGGCGATCGAGGATGTCGTTCCCTATCTGGCCCCGGATGCCGTGATCGTGTCGATCGCCGCCGGCGTGCGCGCGGCCGATATTTCGCAAGCCTTTGGCGGCCGGCGCGTGGCGCGGGTCATGCCGACCACGGCGGTCGCCATCGGACGCGGCGCGGCCAGTCTTTACGCCGACGACGCCGAGGCCCTTGATCGAGCCAAGGCCCTGTTTGCCCCGGTCGCTGCGGTGGCGGTGCTGCCCGCCGAGGACCTGATGCATGCGGCCACCGCCGTGTCGGGCTCGGCCCCGGCCTACCTCTACGCCTTCGTCGAGGCGCTGGAGGCGGCGGGGGCGGCCCAGGGCCTTAATCCAGCCGAGAGCGCTCGCCTGGCCCGTGCGACGATTATCGGCGCCGCCGCCCTGATGGAGCAAAGCGGAGAGGAGCCGGCGGAACTGCGCAAGCAGGTCACCTCGCCCGGCGGCACGACGGCGGCGGCGCTTGCGGTGCTGATGGGCGAGGGGGGCTTTGGGGACCTTCTGCCCAAGGCGCTGGATGCGGCCGTGGCGCGCTCGAAGGAACTGGGCGGTTAGGCGCTTTGACGGCCTAAACGGGGGAGGATCGTCTTGTTCCTGTCACCGCGCGGGGCCATGTCTAACCCATGACCGCCGACACCCTCGACCGCGCCGCCGCCGCCGCCCTGGCGCTCGCCGCCGACAAGCCCTGGCCTCAGGTCACGCTACGCGACATCGCCGTGAAGGCGGACGTCTCGTTTGCAGCGCTCTACGCCCTGGCCGACAGCAAGTCCGCCGTCCTGGGTCACCTTTCGACCCGGTTCGACCAGGCGGCGCTCGGCGTCGACTATCCCGAGGGCGCCGCCGCGCACGACCGCCTGTTCGACGCCGCCATGGCGCGCATCGAGGCGATGGAGCCGCATCGCGCGGCGCTGATCGCTATCGCCACGAGCGAGGGCGTGCTGATCTCCGCCGCGCGCTTCCCGCGCATCGCCCGTGCGATCCTGGAAGCCGCCGGGGTCGAGGCCACGACGCCCCGCCTCGTCGCCATGACAGCGGTCTGGGCGCGCGTCATCCAGGTCTGGCGCGACGACGAGGGAGCGCTGAACCGCACCATGGCCGAGCTCGACCAGCGCCTGAAGCAGATGGCGACGCAGCTTGGTAGGATCGGCGCAGGCTTCTAGCGGCGCTGGTGGCGATCAAGCCCTGTTGAAATCCCCGGCGTCTTCGTCTATACGCCCGCCTTCTCCGACGGACTCCGGTCCGTCGGCGAACCTGTTTGAGAACAACGGGGCGTGGGGTCACCAACGCCATAACCGAGGAAGAGCCCTTCCTCGCCGTCGGGAGACAGGGATAGAGACGCCAAGTCTTCCTGCTCGTGGCCCCCTACCTTGTGTTGGGCCGGTCCGAGACCGGAACGTGGCCGACTTTCCTTGAAACAGGCACATGCGACTCGCACGCGGGAGCGATCCCGCTTGGGTTTCGCATCTGGC
>NCDQ01000077.1:3996-19158 GCA_002280275.1 Caulobacter vibrioides
CGCTGAAAAGCGTCTTCGCCGATGCCGGCGCTGTCGTCGTGACCCACTACATGGGTCTGACCGTTGCGGAAATGACCGACCTTCGTCTTCGTCTCCGCAAGGAAGGCGCCGCGATCAAGGTTGTGAAGAACACCCTGGCCCTCAAGGCTCTGGACGGCAAGCTCGGTGACAAGGGCGAAAAGCTCTTCACCGGTCCGGTCGCCATCGCCTATGGCCCGGACGCCGTTTCGGCCGCGAAGATCGCGGTGCAGTTCGCCAAGGAAAACGACAAGCTCAAGCTGGTCGGCGGCGTTCTGGACCAGACCAACGTGCTGGACGAAAACGGCGTGCGTGCTCTGGCGACCCTGCCGTCGCTGGACGAACTGCGTGGCAAGCTCATCGGCCTCATCCAGGCTCCGGCGACCAAGGTTGCTGGCGTCCTGCAGGCCCCGGCTGGCCAGCTGGCTCGCGTTTTCAACGCCTACGCGACCAAAGACGCCGCGTAACGGTCATCCCCGCAATCTATCCCAATCTCTCTAAGGAACTGACACATGTCGAAGCTCGAAAAGCTGGTCGAAGAACTGTCCACCCTGTCGGTGCTGGAAGCCGCTGAACTCTCGAAGATGCTCGAAGAGAAGTGGGGCGTCTCGGCCGCCGCTCCGGTCGCCGTCGCCGCCGTTGGTGGCGCCGCCGCCGCTCCGGCTGAAGCCGCCGAAGAGCAAACCGAATTCACCGTCGTCCTCGTCGACGGCGGCGACAAGAAGATCAACGTGATCAAGGAAGTCCGCGGCGTCCGTCCGGACCTCGGCCTGAAGGAAGCCAAGGACCTGGTCGAAGGCGCTCCGCAGAACGCAACAAGCCGAAGAAGTTTCGAAGAAGCTCACGGAAGCCGGCGCCAAGATCCAAATCAAGTAATTCGGTCCCGGCTTTCGCTGGGAACCGGGTTCCTTTTGGACCTGCCGAAGCGGCCTCGGAGGGAAACCTCCGGGGCCGTTTTCTTTTGGGGTTCAAGGCGCCGTGATCGGGGCCTTGCTACTACGACATCGGATTGGCCGGCGGCAGGGGGGCCTCGGGAAGGGGGATGAACTCGTCGTGGTCCAGATCCGGCAGCTTCATGCGGCCGGCCTTCCAGTCGGCCTTAGCCTGCTCGAGGCGGTCCTTGGACGAGGAGACGAAGTTCCACTCGATGAAGCGGGGGCCGACCGGCTCGCCGCCGAGCAGCATCACGGTCGAGCGCTCCAGCGCCTTGAATACGATGGTGTCGCCGGGCGCGAACACCGCCATCTGTGTGGCCGCGAGTTCGCGGTCGCCGACCTCGACCCGACCGGCGGCGATATAGGCCGCGCGTTCGGAATACTCCGCCGGCAGGGCCGCGACCGTGCCTGGCTCAAGCTCCCAGTGCACATAGAAGAGCGGTGAGTAGACCGGGACGTTCGACTTGGCGCCGAACGCCTCCCCAGCGATCAGGCGCGCCTTGAGCCCGCCGCTCTCATAGTAGGGCAGCTCCGCCGGGCCTTCATGGTGGGTGAAGCTGGGGGCGATTTCCTCATGTTCATGGGGCAGCGCCACCCAGGCCTGCATACCGTCCATGCGGCCGCCATGCTCGCGCAGGCCCTCGAAGCGTTCGGAGTGGGTGATGCCCGAGCCGGCGGTCATCCAGTTGACCTCATGCGGCTTGATCACGGCCAGCGAGCCGACGCTGTCGCGGTGGGTGATCTCGCCCTCGAACAGATAGGTCAGGGTCGACAGGCCAATATGCGGGTGCGGGCGCACATCGGCGCTCTTAGCGAAACCCGGGTCGAAGGCCGCCGGGCCCATGTGGTCGAGGAACGTGAAGGGACCCACCATCCGATGGGCGTGGAACGGCAGCACACGCCCGACCTCGAAGTTGCCGAGGTCCTTGCGGCGGGCGTCGAAGACGAGGTCGATCATGGATGGCTCCGGGGATATCGACGGGGAGCTTAGCCGCGACTGGCTCGGAGCGTCTTGTTCAAAACGCGCTCAGGGCGCGATGCGCAAGGACATAACTTTGGCGGGGGAAAGCCCCTCGCGCGGCTGGCCGTTCGGGCCAAAGTCGCTCCACTGACTGCGGGCGACGAAGATGAAGTGGCGACCGCGCATGACGCCGCCCGTGGGCTCGTCCAAGTCGGGCAGATTGGTGGCTATGACCTCGCCCCGCGTAACCCTACGGCCGTCCCGAGAGATTGAGAGTCGCAGGACGCGCTGGGGTGTGACGCCGTTCTGGACGACGATCAGTGTCTGACCGTCGCGCAGAACGCCGTCGGCGCCGGTCAGGGACAGATCAGTCGGCACCGCGACCGGTGTGATCTCCGCAGTGGTCAAGTCAATCCGGTGCAGGCCGCTGGGATAGTCGGCGACCAGCAACGCGGAGCCATCAGGCGAGACCGCTAGGCCCTGGGCCGAGCCGATCTCTTCGGAACGGACCAGTAGGTCGAGGTCCTGAGCCCCTGGCCTAAGCCGCCAGATTTCGCCGCCCAAGCTATTGGACGCGTAGACGGTTCCGTCGGTCGCCAAGGTCAAGTCGCCAAGCTGGCGCTTGGCGCCGTCGAAAGGCGCGCCGTAGCGGGCCAGGATCTCGCCGGTGTCGAGGTCGATCCGCAGCAGGGCGTTGGAGCCCTTGGCCGTGGGCGTAAGTTCCCGGGTCTGATCGGCTGCCGAGGTCAGAGCCCACAGCGTGCGGGATTTCGGCTCTGCCACGATCCCGAACACCGACCAGAGATCGTCGGCGGTGGGGGTGAAGTCCGAGGCTGTTCCGTCGGCGCTGATGGCCAAGATCTTGCGGCCATGGACCTGGCTGATCAGTAGCCGCTTGCGTTTTGGGTCATAGGCGACGCTCTCGGCCAACGGCGCACCGACGAGGCTTGCGATAGGCGCCAGTTGGCCGATGGGCTTGCGGTTGGCGGCCAGCCGTTCGGCGACGGGCGCGAAGTCGAGGCGCTGGGCCAGAGGCGAGAGCGCTTCGTCGGTTGTGATATCCAGGATGAGGCCAAGGCGCGCATAGCGATGGAGCAGTTCTACCGCGCCCGCCGGATCCTGCCGCGCAGTCAGTCGCGCCGCGCTCAGCAGCACGCCCGGATGTGTCGGCATCAGGGCAAGGGCTTCGGTGATCTTCGTCCGGGCCAAGCTGGCGTCACCGGCGCGAACGGCGGTGGCGGCCTCTCTGCGTAGTCGGAAAAACGCCGGCAACCGCCCCTCGGCAAATGCGGGGGCGGCTATGAGGAGGGCAAGCCCTCCAACAGCCAGGCGTTTAGCCCAGCGGGCTGACATACGGGCTGACCAGGCCCAGCGGCACGGCGGTCGAGTTCTTGACGCCGCGGATGACGATGCGGCTTTCGATGTTTGACACCAGGCCCAGCGACAGCAGCTTGTCGCGCAGGAATTCGTCGAAGGCGCGCATGTCGCGGGTGACGATGCGCATTTCGTAATCGGCCGCGCCGGTCACGGTGGCGCACTGAACGACCTCGGCCCACTTGCCGACCGCCTGTTCGAAGGTGTCGAGATTTTCCTTGGTCGGCAGCGACAGCTTCACGGTGCAGTACACCTCGAAGCCCAGGCCCAGCTTCTCGCGGTCCAGGATCGTGACCCGACGCTGGATGACGCCAGCATCCTCCAGACGCTTAATCCGGCGCCAGCAGGGGCTGGACGACAGACCCACACGCTCGGCGATCTCCGCGACGGACAGTCCGGCGTCGTGTTGGATGAGATCCAGAATCTTGGCATCCACGGCGTCGAGTTGTTCGGACAAGAAATTCCTCCCCCCAGAGGGTGTTGGCGCTTTGATTTTGCGCAAAGCGCCTCCGAGTCGGGCACGCCTTGGGCAAACATTTTCCGCGCTTCTATAAGATATTGCGTAGCGGGCGAGAAGACCCGGGAGGAAAATTTTTGCCATGCGGCACTCGGAAGTCACGCTCGACGACAAATATGTGCTCGAAGATGGTCGAGCCTTCATCACTGGCGTGCAGGCGCTGCTTCGTGTTTTGCTGGATCGCAAGCGTCTCGACCGCAAGGCGGGGTTGAACACCGGCGGGTATCTGTCGGGCTATCGCGGGTCGCCCCTGGGCGGGCTCGACCAGCAGGCCGCGCGCATCAAGAAGCTTCTCACCGCGCATGACGTCGTCTTCCAAGAAGGCTTGAACGAAGACCTGGCCGCCACCGCCGTGTGGGGCAGCCAGCAGGCCAACCTTTTCCCCGGCGCGCTTTACGATGGCGTGTTCGGCATGTGGTACGGCAAGGCGCCAGGCGTCGACCGGACCGGCGACGTCTTCAAGCACGCCAACTTCGCCGGGACCTTCCCGACCGGCGGCGTCCTGGCGGTTGCGGGCGACGACCACGCCTGCAAGAGCTCGACCCTCCCGTCGCAATCGGAATTCGCCTTCCAGGACTTCGAGATGCCGGTGCTGTCGCCGGCTGACGTCCAGGAAGTGCTCGACTACGGCCTGCTCGGCATTTCGATGTCGCGCTTCTCGGGCCTGTGGACGGGCATGATCGCCCTGGCCGACACCATGGACTCGGGCGTGACCATCGACGTCTCGCTGGACCGCCACCAGATCGTGGTTCCTGAATTCGCCTTCCCGCCGGGCGGCCTGGGCATCCGTCAGAAGGACCAGCCGATGGAGAAGGAGCGGCGCATGCGGCTCCACAAGATCCCGGCGGCCCTGGCCTTCGCCCGCGCCAACAATATCGACCGCGTGGTGCTGGGCGCCTCGCACGTCAAGGTCGGCAAGGCCCGCCTGGGCATCGTCTGCCAAGGCCAGGCCTACAAGGACGTGCTGGAGGCCTTCACGGCCATGGGCATGACCCTGCAGGAAGCCGCCGACCTGGGCGTCTCGATCTACAAGGTCGGCATGCCCTGGCCGCTGGAGCCCTTGGGTCTGCGCGCCTTCGCCGCCGGCCTCGAGACCCTGATGGTCATCGAGCACAAGCGCGCCCTGATCGAGCCGCAAGCCCGCGCCGCGCTCTACGATCTGCCCGCCCAGGCTCGGCCCCGCGTCATCGGCAAGACTGATGAGAAGGGCGGCCCGCTGCTCTCGGAGCTGGGTTCGCTGTCGGTCGCCGAAATCGCGCTGGCCATCTATGACCGCCTGCCCCAGGGGCCGCATATGGAGCGGGCGCAGGCCTATCTGAACCGCGTCTCGGCCGCCGGCGTAGCCGCCGTCAGCCTCGCCGCCGATCAGGCCCGCAAGCCGTTCTTCTGCTCGGGCTGCCCGCACAACACCTCGACCAAGCTGCCCGAGGGCAGCCGAGCCCTGGCCGGCATCGGCTGCCACTACATGGCCGGGTTCAACGACCCGATGACCGACCTCAACACCCACATGGGCGGCGAGGGCCTGACCTGGGTGGGCGCCGCGCCGTTCACCAGCGAAAAGCACGTCTTCCAGAACCTGGGCGACGGCACCTACAACCACTCGGGTTCCTTGGCCATCCGCGGCGCCGTCGCGGCCGGAACCAACATCACCTACAAGCTGCTCTATAACGACGCCGTCGCCATGACCGGCGGCCAGCGCGCCGAGAGCGGCTTCACGCCCGCCCAGATCACCCGCCAACTGGCGGCCGAAGGCGTCAAGAAGACTGTCATCGTCGTCGACGAGTTGGAGCGCTACCAGGGCGTCAACGACCTGGCCCCGGGCGTTGAGATCTTCCCGCGGTCGGACCTGATGCGCGTGCAGGAGATGCTGCGCGAGACGCCCGGAACCACCGTGCTGCTCTACGATCAGACCTGCGCCACCGAAAAGCGCCGCCGTCGAAAGCGGGGCTCGATGCCGAAGGCCACCCAGCGGGTCTTCATCAATCCGCTGGTCTGCGAAGGCTGTGGCGACTGCTCGGTGAAGTCCAACTGCGTGTCGGTCGAGCCCCTGGCCACCGAGTTTGGCCGCAAGCGCAAGATCAACCAGTCGTCCTGTAACCAGGACTATTCCTGCGTCGAGGGCTTCTGCCCGTCGTTCATCACCCTGGAAGGGGCCGAGAGCGCGCAGTCCAAGAAGACCCCGGCGGCCCTGACCGCCGAGTCGACGCCGCTGCCTGAGTTCGAGCCGCTGACGGGCGTGCGCAAGATCCTATTCACAGGCGTCGGCGGTACGGGCGTGACCACGGTGGCTTCGATCATGGCCATGGCCGCCCACATCGACGGTCGCGCCGGCAGTGTGGTCGACATGACGGGTCTGGCCCAGAAGGGCGGCTCGGTGTTCAGCCACGTCAAGATCGGCGAGACCGAGGAGACGATCGTCGGCGGTCGCGTGCCGGCGGCCAGCGCCGATGTGCTGATCGCCTGCGATCTTCTCGTCGCCGCCAGCCCCGAGGGCCTGTCGCTCTACGCCAAGGACCGCACGCGAGCGTTCGGCAACAGCGACTTCGCCCCCACGGCCGACTTCGTCACCAGCCGCGACGTGCGGTTCGACAGCGGGGCCATGGCGCGGCGCGTCAAGGGCGCGACCAAGACCTTTGACGCCTGCCCGGCCCAGCGCCTGGCCGAGACGCAGTTCGGCGACGCCATCTACGCCAACATGATCATGGTCGGCTTCGCCTGGCAGCGCGGCGTGATCCCGCTGTCCAGCCGCGCGGTCTATCGCGCGATCAAGCTGAACGGCGTCGACGCTGAGGCCAACCTGCAGGCCTTCGAGCTGGGTCGCCGTGTGGCCCACGATCCGTCAACCCTGACGGTCAAGGACGACACGACCCCGACGCCTGAGACCATGCCGTTGGACGCGCTGATCGCCCACCGCGTGGAACAGCTGACGGCTTATCAGAACGCCGCCTACGCCCAGCGCTATGCGGACAAGGTGGCCAAGGTCCGCAGCGCTGAAACCGCCGTGTCAGGCGCGGACGGCGCCTTGCCGCTGACCCGCGCGGCGGCGGTGAACCTCTACAAGCTGATGGCCTACAAGGACGAGTACGAGGTCGCGCGTCTGTATACCGACGGGCGCTTTGCGGCCGAGCTGGCCGGGACCTTCAAGGGCGGCAAGGCCAAGGTCTGGCTGGCCCCGCCGCTGCTGGCCCCCAAGGGGCCGGACGGCAAGCCCAAGAAGATCGCCTTCGGCGGCTGGATGCTGGATCTCGCCTTCCCGATGATGGCGAAAATGAAGGGCCTGCGCGGCACGGCGCTCGACATCTTCGGAAAGACCGAGGAGCGCCGCATGGAGCGCGGCCTGATCACGGCCTACGAGACCGGCCTTGATCGCCTGGCGGCCGGGCTTTCCACGGAGAGCCTGCCGCTGGCGCTGAAGATCGCCGAGATCCCGCAACAGATCCGCGGCTTTGGCCACGTGAAGGAAGCCTCGGTGAAGGTCGCCAAGGCGGCCGAGGAGAAGCTCTGGGGGCAGTGGGGGTAGGGGTGATGTCGATCAAATAGACCGACTTCCCCGGCGAACGCCGGGGCCCAGATTCATCCGGGGCGGCTGGGGGTGATGCGCCATCACGCGGGGCGCTCATCGGATAGCCGCGGGTGGGTTCGATCTGGATCCCGGCGTTCGCCGGGAAGGGCGGACTGTGGATGGAAGCTGCGGGCAGCTTTCTACCCATGCTTGCCCCCTCCGCGCCTTTGGCGCTCCTCCCCCGGAGCGGGGAAGAAGGGGGCGTACCTTCCGCCCCCTATGGGGGCGGACGACCATGCGAAGCATGGTCCGGTGGGGGCCTGCGGCCTATCCGCCGTCCACCCCAAGTCGTCGCCCCAGACGTCCGCGTCTCACCGCATGAACGGCACCTTCACCGTCCCAAAGGTCGCCGCGCGCCAGACCCACTCCAGCGGGCCGTAGTGGAAGCGCTTGAACCACAGGGGCGCCACCGCGCCCTGGATCACCAAGAAGCCGAGGCCCAGCAGGAGCGCCGTTCCCTGCGGCAGCCACTTCCAGGCGCCCAGGCCAAAGCCGTAGAACACCGGAACCCAGATCAGCGACTGCAGCACGTAGAAGGTCAGGGTCATCCGGCCCATCGGGGCCAAGCGTTCCAGCAGCTTCCGGCCAACGCCCTGATAGGCCTCGACGATCAGAAGCACATAGACGCCCATCACCGAAACGTCGAACCAGCCGCCCATGAGGTTCCCCAGCAGCTTGCGCGCCATCGGGGCGGCGGTCGCATCGGGCAGCAGGGCCGCCAGCGGGGCTTGGCCAAAGCGGGCCAGCAGGGCCACGACGATCAACGCGACCAAGGCGCGTCGGCGCTGGCGGACGAACTTTTCTGGCGCGTCAAATACCCCGGCGCGGCCTAAGCTCAGGCCCACTAGGAACAGGGCCAGGATCTGGAAGAGACGGCCCGTCTCGATGAAGAACCACCACTTGAAACTCTGCCCCTGCCAGACGTTCCAGGTCAGCATCGGACCAAGGGCCGCGTCACGATAGAAGGCCGGGCCCGTATCGCCCCAGTGATGCGGTGCGGCGTTGGCCCATCCGGCCCCGGTCGCGGCGCTGATGATCTGGAAGGCCAGCAGGGGCTGGGCCAGCAGGATCGCTGCGACCGCCAGGATCACCTTGGTGTTCGCCCGATAGAACGGGATCAGCAGCAGCCCCAGCGGCGCCAGCACCATCAGGATGTCGCCGCGATAGACGAGACTATGGGCCAGGCCGATCAGGGCCAGCACCACCATCCGCCAGGCGAAACGACCCGAGAAGTTGCTCCCCCGCTGATCGGCCTTGTCCATCAGCAGGAAGAAGCTGAGGCCAAAGCACAGGGTCAGCAGGCTGAACGCCTTGCCCATGAAGAAGGTGGTGAAGATCGTGTGGGTCAGGTTCTGGTTCGGCGCGGCCCAGTAGATCTCATACTGCTCGAACATGTGGACCATGTAGACGCCGATCAGGGCGAAGGCCCGAAGGGTGTCGATCAGCAGATTGCGCGCGGGCGCGGCTGGCGTACCGTCCATCTTGTCATTCCCCCCGGTGCGACGTCTGAGCGCCGCCAATTCCGAGGTGATCCACGGCGGGCTCTACTACCCGACGGGCTCACTGAAGGCGAAGCTGTGCGTTCAGGGCCGACGGGCGCTCTACGCCTTCTGCGACGCCCACAAGGTGCCCTACAAAAAGTGCGGCAAGCTGGTGGTGGCGACCTCCGAGGACGAGATCGCGCGGCTGGACGCCATCTGGGATCAGGCGCTGGCCAACGATGTCGAGGGCATGGAAAGGCTGACAGGCGCGCAGGCGCGGGCGCTGGAGCCTGGCCTCAACGCCCACGCGGCGCTGCTGTCGCCCGAAAGCGGCGTCTTTGCCAGCCACGACTACATGTTGGCCCTGCAGGGAGAGATCGAAGCTGCGGGCGGGGCGGTGGTGCTCTCAACGCCGTTTGAGGGCGCCGAGCCGCTGGCCGGCGGCGGCTTCCGGGTCCGCGCCGGCGGCGCCGAGCCTACCGACCTGACCTGTCGCCTTATGGTCACCGCGCCGGGTCTGTCGTCGCAGGCGGTGGCGGGTCGGATCGAGGGCTATCCGGCTGAGCTCATCCCCAAAGCGCACTTCGGCAAGGGCGTTTATTTTCGTCTGGCCGGCAAGGCGCCGTTCCAGCGCCTGATCTATCCGCCGCCGATCCATGGGGCGCTGGGGACTCATTATCGCAACGACATGGGCGGTCAGGCCGTGTTCGGGCCGGATCTCGAATATGTGTCCACGCCGGACTATTCGATCGATCCCGCCAAGGCCGACGCGTTCGCCGCCTATATCCGCAAGTTCTGGCCAGACCTCCCCGCCGACAAGCTGGTTCCCGACTATGCGGGCGTGAGGCCCAAGCTGCATGGCCCTGATGAACTGCAGCCGGACTTCCAGCTGCGGGGCGCCGAGGACCACGGTCTTCCAGGACTGATGGCCCTGTTCGGGATCGAGAGTCCGGGCCTGACAAGCTCTCCGGCGATTGGTGAGACGGTGGCCCAGCGGCTTGCTGAGAGGGTCTGACCTCAGCGCAAAAAATGGGCTGATCCTGGGGGCCCGACCCGGTTGGTCTTCGCCCCGCGCGTGCTAGCAATTCCGTCTTCGGAGTTTCTTGGGCGAGGCTGGTCATGGGGTTCAACTTGAAGGCGCTGCTGGGCGCTGTGTCGGCGGTTGCGCTGGGCGCTTCGATCGCCACGTCGGTTTTCGCCGCCGATGCGCTGCCGTCGCTTGCAGAACCGGCGTTGTCTCCTGACGGCTCGGAAATCGCCTTCGTCTCGGGTGGGGATCTCTGGACGGTTCCCGCCGCCGGCGGCCAGGCGCGCCTGCTGGTCACGCACGCCGCGACCGAGTCCCGTCCGCTCTATTCGCCCGACGGCAAGTCCCTGGCCTTTGTCTCGACGCGCTCGGGCGTGGCCAATCTCTATGTTCTGACGCTCGCCACCGGTGAGATTCGCCGCCTGACCTACGGCGACAGCGCCGAGACGCTGGACGGCTGGTCGCGCGATGGTCGCTGGATCTACTTCACCTCTGGCGTCAACGACGTGGCGCGGCAGGGCGATGTGTTCCGTGTCGCGGCTTCGGGCGGCACGCCGCTGGAGGTCAGCCGTGAGCGGTTCCTCAACGAGTTCGGCGGGGCGCCGTCTCCGGATGGCCGCTCGATCGCCCTGGTCGCGCGCGGCATGTCGAACGTGCAGTGGTGGCGCAACGGCCACTCGCATATCGACGAGAGCGAGATCTGGCTCAAGCCCGTCAATGGCGGGACCTATCAGAAGCTCGTTCCGGGCGGCGCCAAGCGCGCCTGGCCGATGTGGAGCCCTGACGGCAAGACGCTGTGGTTCATGAGCGACCAGAGCGGGGCCGAGAACCTGTGGCGCCTGCCGCTGGGAGGAGCGCCGCAGCAGGTGACGCGCTTCACCGACGGACGGCTGCTGTGGCCGACGATCGGCTATGACGGCCGCACCATCGTCTTTGAGCGCGACTTCGCCATCTGGTCGATGGATACGGCGACGGGCAGGACGACCAAGGCCCCGATCGTCCTGCGCGGCGCGCCCGCGAGCGAGGGGGAGTCGCACAAGAACGAAACCAGCTTCGACAGCCTAGACCTGTCGCCTGACGGCAAGAAGGCCGCGATCATCGCGCACGGCGAGTTGTTTGCGGTTTCGACCAAGGACGGCGGCGCCGCGCAACGGGTCACCCGCACGCCCATCGTGGAGCGCGATCCGGTCTGGTCGGCCGACAGCAAGCGCCTGATCTATGTCTCCGAGCGCGACCGCGCCGCCAACCTTTACGCCTATGATTTCGCGACGGGCCAGGAGACCGCCCTGACCACGGGCGCAGCGCGCAACACCGGTCCAGTCTGGTCTCCGGATGGTCGCGTGCTGGCCTATGTCCGCGACGGCAAACAGATCCGGGCGATGACGTTCGACGCCGGCGGCAAGGTCGCCAGCGATCGCGTCCTGTTTGAAGGTGCGTTGGGCGGCTTTGATCAGACGCCGTTGACCTGGTCGCCCGACAATCGGTGGTTGGCTTTCGCCGTCACTGATCGCAAGGCGTTCGACAATGTCCACGTCGTGTCGATGGATGGCGGCGCGGCGCGTCCCGTCACCTTCCTGGCCAACGGCAATGTCGGCAAGGTCGCCTGGTCTCCCGACGGCAAGTACATCCTGGTCGACACCGGCCAGCGCAGCGAGGACGCCAAGATCCTGCGCGTCGACCTGCTGCCCAATGTGCCCAAGTACCGCGAAGACGCCTTCCGCGATCTGTTCAAGCCGACTGACGCGCCTGACAAGCCGGCGGAGTCAAAGGGCGAGCCGCAGAAGACCGACGCTGCGTCCAAGCCCGTCACCGAAGCCAAGCCCGCCGCGTCCAAGAAGAAGGTCGAGCCGGTCCGGATCGTCTTCGAAGGGCTGCGCGAGCGCGCGACCTTCTTGCCGCTGGGCATGGACGTCGCCGCGCCGGTGATCAGTCCTGACGGGAAGAGGCTGGTGTTCCGCGCGCGTCAGGCCGGTCAGAGCAACTTCTACACCTACAATCTCGACGAGTTGGCGCGCGAGCCGGCCGTTCCTGTGCAACTGACTTCGACCCGCCGACCCAAGGGCGACATCGCCTTTACGCCGGATGGTAAGGAGGTCTGGTTCCTGGAAGGGGGGGCGTTGGTCACTACGCCAGTAGACCAACCCAAGCCTCGCCCCCTGTCGGTCAACGCCGAACTGACCGTCGATTTCGACGTCGAGAAGATGGTCGTCTTCGAACAGGCTTGGGGCGTTCTGGATCGCGGCTTCTATGATCCGAAGTTCCATGGCGCGAACTGGGAGCAACTGCGCCAGCGTTGGGCGCCATACGTTGCTGGAACGCGCACCGGCGACGAGCTGCGCCGCAACATCAACCTGATGATCGGCGAGCTGAATGCTTCACACACGGGGATCAGCAAGCAGCCGGCCCCTTCGATCCCGATCGTGCGGGCCGCGAATCTCGGCTTGCGCTTCGACCGCGAGGCCTATGAGGCCGGCAAGGGACTGGTGATCCGCGAGGTGATCGCGCTGGGCCCGGCGGCGCTGGAAGGCTCGATCAAGCCCGGCGAGACCCTGGCCGCGGTCAACGGTCAGACTCTATCGCCAGGGGTGAACCTGGACATGCTGCTGCGGGGACAGGCCGGTAAGCGCACCGTGCTGACCATCGCGGCAGCGGACGGCAAGACGCGCGAGGCGGTGGTGCGTCCGGTCGCGACCGCCACGGCCACGGGCTTGCTGTATCGCCAGTGGGTCAATGACCGCCGCGCCTATGTCGAACGCGTCAGCGGCGGCAAGCTGGGTTACGTCCACATCGCCGATATGTCCGACGGCTCGCTGGCCCAGCTCTATATCGACCTCGACGCCCAGAACCAGGGCAAGCAGGGCGTGGTCATCGATGTTCGCAACAACAACGGCGGCTATGTGAACGGCCACGTGCTCGACGTCTTCTCGCGACGCAACTACCTGATGATGACGCCTCGAGACCGTTTCGCCGTGCCGTCGCGCCAGAACCTGGGCCAACGCGCTCTGGGCCTGCCGACCGTGCTGGTGACCAACGAGTCGTCTCTCTCTGACGCCGAGGACTTCACCGAGGGCTACCGCGCGCTCGGCCTGGGCAAGGTGGTCGGCAAGCCCACCGCCGGATGGATCATCTTCACCGGCGGCCGCCAGCTGATCGACGGCTCGAACGTGCGCCTGCCGTTCATCCGCATCGAGGATCTGCGCGGCCAGAACATGGAGCTGAACCCGCGACCGGTGGACATTGATGTCGAGCGGCCGCTGGGCGAGACGCTGGCCGGCGCGGACGCCCAGCTGGACGCTGCGGTGAAGGTGCTGCTCGGCGGAAAATAGGACGCGTGAAAGGGACGGGCGCCGAGGCGTACAGGATCGCAAGCCGACGCTCCCGCGTTGACACCAGGGCCGCGCGCCACGATGGTCGCGGCCCGCAACGCCTCCCCCGGAGCTCGCCTTGACCACCATCCTGCACGCCATGCTAGGCAAGGGCCTGGGCGGTCTTGAGCAGGTCTTTCTGGACTACCAACCGATCCTCGAAGCCTGGGCCGCGCGCCAGGGCGGTCGCTGCTTGGGCGTGGTGCGCAAAGGGGGAAAGGTGGCGGCGGCTCAGGCCGACCGAGCCCCCCCGCTCACGGTGATGCCGGCGCTGACGGACTGGGACCCGATAACGCTTAGCGCCGCCCGCAAGCTTGTGAGGGCCTACCAGCCCGCGCTCATCCTGAGCCATGGCCAGCGCCCGGCGCGGGTGTTCGACAAGGCGGCGTCGGCCAGCGTCGTGCGCGCCGTCTGCCTGCACAAGCCGTCCTTCGATGTGACCCCGGGCGCGCACTATGTCTGCGTCGGTCGGCATCTTGCCGCGCTGGCGATTGAGCGGGGCGCGCCGGCGGATCATGTCTGGTTCGTGCCCAATGCGGTCAAGCCGCCGAACGCCGAGGCCCGCCCTTTCACGCGAGAGGGCCAGCCCACCAAGATCGTCGCGGCCGGCCGGCTTCATCCGAAGAAGGGTTTCGACGTCCTGATCCGCGCGGTCGGCAAGCTGCGCGCCTGGGACTACGACGTCACCTGCGAGATCGCCGGCGAAGGCGATGAGCGGGGCGTGCTGGAGGAGCTGATCCAAGAGCTGGACCTGGAGGCCTGCGTCAGCCTCAAGGGTTGGACCGACGACGTGGCGGGCTTCCTCGCGACGGGCGACCTCTTCGCGTTTCCCTCCCACCAGGAGGGTTTCCCCCTGACCTTGTTGGAGGCGATGGCGGTGGGCTTGCCGGTGGTCGCCAGCGAGATCGACGGACCGCTTGAGATCGTGACCGACGGAACCGATGGCCGCCTGGTTCCCGATGATGATCCTGATCGTCTCGCTGAGGCCCTCGCCGAACTGATGAGCGATCGCAGCGCGGCGCAGCGCCTGGGCGCGGCGGCGCGGCGGCTCGTCTTGACCGAATACAGTCCCGCAGAACTGGCGCGCCGACTGGATGCGGCGCTGGATGGAATGACATCCCGGGCTTGATGCGAAGCGCGCTTGGGCGTATGACCCGCGTCCGTCCTGGCTATGGCTGGGTAGCTCAGATGGTTAGAGCGGTGGATTCATAACCCACAGGTCGGCGGTTCGATCCCGCCCCCCGCCACCAGGACGGACTGATTTCCCTTCGAGAATCGGAACGCACGACGTGGTCCTCACGAGGACCCGCAACGGGCGTTTTCTGGATCGCGCCGAGGTTATCCTGGCTATCCGTCGGCTCTAAGCTTTTGGAATAAGTCTCTTTCTATCCGATCGGATGGGGGCCGTCGGATCGAAAAGAGCTCTAGCGCGGTGCGACCAATGCGGCGTGCGTGGTCGACAATGTCGAAGCCTCTCCGGCGGTCGCGATGGTCACACCCTCACGTAGGCGGCGGCTTTTCAGATAACCCAGAAGCTGCGCCGGGTGGTCGGTGTGGATGATGCTAACGCCCTGGTCGATGAGGCGCCCCCAGGAGGTGTCCGGATCGCGTAAGGCGCGCCGATCGCCTGAGAGGCCAAGAAAGCTTTTCCAACTGCTCATGCGCAAGGTGTTGATCCACACTCGAACACGAGCGGCTCCCGCCGCGTCGCGAACCGCCGCAAAGCCTCGCGATCGCAATCCACGCGTCTCGACCGCCGGAATAGCACGTACGCCTGAGGCTTGCTGCGTGATCACTGCGCCTAACTGGCTTGCGTTCCGCGCAGCGCCTTCGCCCACCATCGGCATGAAGGCGACGTCTCGATAGAGAGGCTCATCAGCGATCGGCGACATGGCCTCTTTAGCCCTGGCCTTGAACAGCAC
>NCDQ01000528.1 GCA_002280275.1 Caulobacter vibrioides
TCGACGAGATGGCCCGCCGCGGCACCCCGTTCGTGGGCCTGCTCTACGCCGGACTGACGCTGCCGATGCTCGCGATCACGATCCGCTCGATGGGCCGCGCGTTCCTGATCAAGACCCTGATCGTCACCTTCGGCGTTCGGCCGACCGTGCCGGCTACAGGGTTTGGCTATATCCGGCCCGGCGCTGCGTTGCTCGATGGCTCCGTGCATGAAGTGGCCGCCTTCGTGGAAAAGCCCGATCAGGCGACGGCCGAGCGCTATCTCTTGGAGGGTTATCTCTGGAACAGCGGTAACTTCGCTTTCAAAGCCGCGACTTTGCTCGACGAGTTTGCGGCGTTCGAACCTACGGTGGCCGCCGCAGCCAAGGCCTCTATCGCCGAGATGACGCTGGAATTGGGGGTTGGGCGACTGCAGCCAAACGCGTTTGGTCAGGCCAAAAAAATCTCGCTCGACTATGCGGTCATGGAGCGCACCTCAAAGGCGGCGGTGGTTCCGGCGACTTTCGCCTGGTCAGACCTTGGCGCCTGGGATGCGATCTGGGAGGCATCAAGCCGAGACGACGAAGGCAACGCGCAGGTGGGCGATGTCGACCTTCGCGGAACGTCAAACGTCCTGGTGCGCTCGACAGGTCCCTATATTGGCGTCATCGGCGTCAGCGACATCGTCGTGATCGCCGAGCCTGATGCCGTTCTAGTCTGTCATCGCAAGGACAGCCAGAAGGTCAAAGCCCTGGTGGACGGGCTAAAGGCCAAAGGACGCGCAATTGGCTCCAGGAGAAGCATAGCCACCAACGGCGCCGAAGCTTTGGTATCGACGGCCAAGTTCTGTGTCGATCTGCAGCGGGCGCTGGCGGGCGAGATCATCGACTTTACGCCCTCAACCTTGCAGCTACTCGAGGGCACGATTGAAATCGAGGGGGAGCTCTACGCCCCAGGTACGATCCTGCAGCTTGAGACCAGTGGAGTTGCTCGGGTCATTTCCATGGCGACGCTCTTGGTGACCACAGCGCGGTGATGCGCACCACGCAGCACTGAGGCGCTTTTAAAATTGGAGGAAGCCTCGACCGAGCGCGCGGCCTCCGCCCTCTGCGTTCAGATCTCCTGATTATACTTGCCGACCCGGTCGCCGAGGCGCGGCTTGACCTCTTGTCGGAACAGGGCGCGCATGTCGTCTTCGGACTGGGTGCTCTCGACGACGACCACGACTTCCGGCTTGTTCGACGAGGCGCGGACCAGGACCCAGGAGCCATCCTCCAGGTGGACGCGCACGCCGTTGACCGTGATCACCTCGGTGATCTTGCGGCCAAGGATCGAGCCGCCGGCGGCGAACAGGTCTTCGTACTCCTTCACAACGTCGGCCACGACGCCGTACTTCACCTCGTCGCCGCAGTGCGGGCTCATGGTCAGCGAGGTGAAGGCCACCGGCAGCGCCTTGCGCATGTCCGACAGCTTCACGCCGGGATTACGGTCCAGCATGGCCAGGATGGCCGCAGCGGCGGTGAGGCCGCAGTCGTAGCCGTAGCCGAGCGCGCCGTTCATGAAGAAGTGGCCGCTCTTCTCGAAGCCAGCCAGGGCGCCCAGCTCGGCGCTCTTGCGCTTGATGTAGCTGTGGCCGGTCTTCCAGTAGACCACCTCGCAGCCGTGGGCCTTGAGGATGGGGTCGGTCGCGTAGAGGCCGGTGGACTTCACATCCACGACAAAGGTCCCGCCAGGGTTCAGCGGAGCCAGATCCCGCCCCAGCATCAGGCCGATCTTGTCGGCGAAGAT
>NCDQ01000078.1 GCA_002280275.1 Caulobacter vibrioides
GAGGGGCCCCGAAGATGTCGCCCACATAGTGCGAGTAGTAGGACCAGTTCATGCCGAACTGGAATTCCATGGTGATCCCGGTGGCCACGCCCAGCACGAAGTTGATGCCGAACAGCGTGCCCCAGAAACGAGTGACCGTTCGCCAGATTGGGCGCTTGGTCATCACATAGATGCTCTCCATGATGACCAGCATGAACGACAGCCCCAGGGTCAGGGGCACAAACAGAAAGTGGTAGAGGGCGGTGAGCGCGAACTGGAGTCGCGAAAGGTCAATGACGGCGGGGTCCATGGACAACTCCGAGACGAGCGGCCGATGATCGGACCGATCGAGAGCCATGCCCTAGACCCGTCCGACCGTCCGTTCCTTGATCCGGATCAAGGCAGGCGGATAACCCCACCCTACACTCAATGAATGGGCGCCCGCATAGTGCAGTTCGATCGTCGCGATTTCGCCAAGACCTGGCTCAAGCAGTGGGAGCGGACCGTCGCGCCGACGGTGCGCCGCGCGGGCTTGCTGGGCTTGCTGGACGGGGTCGCCGCGATCGCCTTCGCCGCCGGCCTGGCGCTCAGCGTCGATGCGATCGCTCAGGCGCGAAAACCGGCCCTGTTCGCCGTCTGGCTGCTCGTCGCGGCCGCCGCCCTGGCGGTCAGGGGCGGCCTGGCGATGGCCACCGGCGTGATCGGCGCTCAGGCGGCGTCCGACGCCAAGGCCTCGCTGCGGATCACCCTGGCGCGCGCCGTATTCGCCGGCCCCCGCCGTCCCGCCGGCGAAGCCGCCACCGCCCTGGTGGAGGGCGTCGAGGCGCTGGACGGCCACGTCGCCCGCTTTCTGCCCACGCGCCTCTCCGCCAGCGTCCTGCCGCTGCTGATGATCGCCGCCGCTGCGGTCGCCAGTCCTATCGCCGCGGCGATTATGCTGGGCACGCTGATCCCATTCATCCTGGCCATGATCCTGACGGGAACCGCCGCCGCCGCCGAGGCGCGCGCCCAGTTCCAGGCCCTGGAGCGGCTGTCGGCCCTGTTCCTCGATCGGGTCCGCGCCCTGCCGGTAGTGCTGTCCTTCCAGGCCGAGGGCGCCACGACGGTGGCCCTGACCCGATCGGCCTCCAACCTCGCCGAGCGCACGATCCGGGTCCTGCGCGTCGCCTTTCTGTCCTCGGCGGCGCTGGAGTTCTTCGCCGCCCTGTCGGTGGCCCTGGTGGCGGTCTATTGCGGCTTCAACCTGCTGCGCCTGCTGCCCTTCCCGGTACCCGAACAGCTGGACCTCAAGCGCGCCTTCTTCGTGTTGGCCCTGGCGCCGGAGGTCTACGCCCCCATGCGTCGCCTAGCCGCCGCCTATCATGACCGCCAGGCCGCCGAGGCCGCGTCCGAGAGCCTGGCGACCTTCGCGGCGCCGCCCCCCGCGCCCGCCCGCGCCCAGCTGACCGCCGCGCCGTCGCTCCGCTTCGAGGATGTCGAGATCCGCTATCCCGACACCGACGCCCCCGCCGTACGAGGCTTCAATCTTGTCGCGCCCGCGGGGTCCGTCATCGCCCTGGTCGGGGCCAGCGGCGCAGGCAAGAGCTCGATCCTCAACGCGCTGCTGGGCCTGGCCCCGCTGACCACCGGCGCCATTCGCGTCGATAATATTCCGTACACAGACATTAAGCTGGATATAGCCTGGGCGGGCCAGTCGCCGCTGATCCTGCCCGCCTCGATCGCCGACAACATCGCTCTGGCCCGCCGTGACGCCAGCCGCGCCGAGATCGCCAAAGCCGCCGAGCGCGCCGGTCTTGGACCCGCCCTGGCCACGCGGCCGGGCGGTCTGGACTTCATGCTGGACGAGCGCGGCTCGGGCCTCTCGGGCGGCGAACGCCGGCGACTGTCGCTGGCCCGCGCCCTGCTCAAGCCCGCGCCGATCCTGTTGCTGGACGAGCCCACCGCCAATCTCGACGCCGAGGCCGAGGCGGCGATGGTCGAGGCCATTCGCGAGGCCGCGCGGGGCCGCACGACGCTGATCGCCACCCATTCCGAGGCGGTCGCCGCCCTCGCCGACCAGGTGATCCGCCTGTGACCAGCCCGCTCGACGCCCTCATTCGCGCCCAGAAGCGCCAACGCGCCGGCGCCTTGCGCCTGGCGGTGTTGAGCGCCGTCACCGTGGGCGCGGCTTCGACCTTGCTGCTGGGCCTGTCGGGCTGGTTCATCGTAGCCAGCGCCGCAGCCGGCGCGGCGGGCCTGGCCGCCGCCCATGCGTTCAACGTCCTGCTGCCCAGCGCCGGCATTCGCTTCCTGGCCATCCTGCGAACCGCCGCGCGCTATGGCGAGCGCCTGTCGGGCCACGCCGCTGCGCTGCGCGCGCTGGCCGCGATCCGGCCGGCGGTGTTCGAGAGCCTGGCGGCCGCACCGCCGTCGGAGTCGTTGAGCCTGTCGCGCGGCGAAGCCTCGGCGCGCCTCGTCCAGGATGTCGACGCGATCGAGACTCGCTTCGTGCGCCTGTCTGCGCCCTGGAGCGCCGCCGCCGGCCTGGGCGCGGGCCTGGCGCTGGCGTTGCTTGCGGGCTGGGCCCCGGCGCTGACGATCCTGACCGCCGCCGGCGCTGCGCTCATGTCAGCGCGGGCGCTAGCGCGGCGTTACTCCGCCCCCGCTCGCGCCATGATCCAGACCCGCACCGGCGCCCTGAAAGACTCGGTCGCCGCGCTGGTGTCGGCGTCGGCGGAGCTGCGCGCCTACGGCCTGGCCGACTGGGCGGGTGAGACCCTCAACGCCCGCGCCGCCGCCCTGGACGCCGCCCGGCGAGACGCCGCGCGCGCCCAGGGCCTGATCATCGCCAGCCAGGCCGTGATCTGCGGTGCGGCTGTGGCCGCCGCGATCGCTTTGGCTGCGCCCGCCGGCGCGGCGCTGGCCGCGCTGTCGGGCCTGGCCGCCGTGATGAGCCTCGACGCCCTGACCAGCCTGGCCAACGCCTTCGACCAGGACGGCGCGGCGCATCAGGCTCGGGAGCGTCTGGACGCCGTGCTGCGCCATCGCCCGCGCCAGACGCCCCAGCGGACGCCCTGCCCGGATCCTCTCGAGCTGTTCGGCAACACCGTGAACCAGGGCCAGCGGCTGGCGATCTGCGGTCCCTCCGGCTGTGGCAAGACGACGGCGATCGAAACCCTGCTGGGCCTTCGCGCGTCCGACGCCGTCCCGACGCGCGAGGCCTTCGCCTGGCTGCCGCAGGACGCGGGTCTGGTGGCGGGGACGGTTCGCGAGAACCTGCGCCTGGCCTCGCCCACGGCCAGTGATGACGAGCTCTGGGCCGTGCTTGAGGACGCCTGCCTGGCCGAGCGGGTTCGCGCCGCGCCGGAAGGCCTGTCAGCCTATGTCGGCGACGACGGAGAGCGCCTGTCGGGCGGCGAGCGGCGACGTCTGGCGCTCGCCCGCGCCTATCTGCGCGATGCGCCCTGGCTGTTGCTGGACGAACCCACCGAGGGCCTGGATCCGGCGACCGAGGCGGCGGTCCTGGCCCGTCTGGACGCGCGCCTGAAGCGCACCCGCCAGGGCGTCGTCCTGGTCAGCCACCGCCCCGCGCCCTTGGCGATCTGCGAGCGGACCGTCCACCTGGAAGCCCACGAAAAAGGCCCGGCGAGCGTCTCGCCGAGCCTCGTCTCCGCTCTATGATCTGGTCGCTATTTCAGGTTCACCCGGATATGGGTCGTGAACAGCACGACCGCGAAGGTCGCGAACGCGCCGATCACCAGAGCCAGATAGGCCGTTTGTCCACCCGACATCGACAGTCTCCCTTGCTAGACACGGGCAGGCTGAGCGCACCGGGCCCGCGTCGCCTTGACCTGGCTCAAACGCGCGCGGCTATAACCGCATGAGATCCAAGGAGCCGCAGGCGACGATGAAACCGACCAGGGGCCTGTCCTCGACCCTGTTCAGCGACCCCCACCCGACCGCCTACCTGGCCGCCTTCGCGGCGGTGATGGCGACGGCGACGGCGCGCCTGTATCTGCCTGAGGCGTTCACTGCGCCCTCGTCGTTCCTGCTGTTCGTGCCGGCGGTGCTGGTCAGCGCGGCGCTGGGCGGCGTGGGTCCCGGCGTGTTCGGCACCACCTTCGCCTGGGCGGCGGTCTGGTGGGTGACGCGCGACATCCCGTTCGACCTGGTCAGCGGCCTGTCGGCGGCGATCTTCCTGTCGGTCGGCTTTGGCATGGCGGTGGGCGGCGGTTGGTTCCACGCCGCGCGGCGGCGGGCGGCGGCGGTCAACGACCACCTGCGCTCGATCCTCGACACCGTGCCCGACGCCGTGGTGGTCATCGACCGCGCCGGGATCATGACCTCGTTCAGCCCGGCCGCGCAGCGGATGTTCGGCTGGACCGAGGCCGAGGCGATCGGCAAGAACGTCAGCTTGCTGATGCCCGAGCCCTATCAATCGTCACACGATGGTTATCTGGATCGCTATGCCCGCACGGGCGAGAAGCGGATCATCGGCGCGGGCCGGGTGGTGGTGGGCCGCCGCAAGGACGGCTCGACCTTTCCCATGGAGCTGGCCGTCGGCGAGACGCGGGGGCCGACACCCTCGTTCACCGGCTTCATCCGCGACCTGACCGAACGCCAGGAGACCGAAACGCGTTTGCAGGAACTGCAGAACGAGTTGGTCCACGTCTCGCGCCTGACCGCCATGGGCGAGATGGCCTCGACCCTGGCTCACGAGCTGAACCAGCCGCTGTCGGCGATCGCCAACCTGCTGACCGGTTCGCGTCGATTGATGGATCGCGGCCGCGAGGCCGACCAGGCCAAGGTGCGCGACGCCATCGACCGCGCCGCCGCCCAGGCGCTGCGCGCCGGCGAGGTGATCCACCGCATGCGCGACTTCGCCCGGCGCGGCGCCAGCGAACGGGAGGTCGAGAGCCTGTCGAAGCTGATCGAGGAGGCCTCGGCCCTGGCCCTGATCGGCGAGAAGGAGCGCCAGGTGGATGTCCGGCTGAAGCTTGATCCGAAGGCGGATGACGTGTTCGCCGACCGAGTCCAGATTCAGCAAGTGCTTCTGAACCTGATCCGCAACGGCATCGACGCCATGCAGGCGCAAGAGCCGCGCAAGCGCGCCCTGCTGATCAGCACCGGCCTGACCGAGGAAGGCTGGTCCGAAGTCTGCGTCGCCGACACCGGGCCCGGCATCGCGCCCGAGGTGCTGGAACGGCTGTTCCAGCCCTTCATGACCACCAAGCCGCAGGGCATGGGGGTTGGCCTGTCGATCTCGCGCTCGATCATCGAGGCGCACGGCGGCCGCATCTGGGCCGAGGCGAATCCTGGCGGCGGCGCGCTATTCCGATTTACGCTACCGCCAGCCGAGTCTCTGGCCGGCGAGAAGGAGACCATCGATGACTGACGCCCCCGTGGTCCACGTGGTGGATGACGACGAGAGCGCCCGCGAGTCCTTGGCGTTCCTGCTGGAGTCGGCCGACTTCGAGGTCGTGACCTACGCCAGCGCGCCGGCGTTCCTCGACGCCCTGCCCCAGGCCAAGCCCGGCGTGGTGATCACCGACGTCCGCATGCCCGAGATGAGCGGCCAGGATCTGGTCGCCCGCCTCTCGGCCTTGAAGATCAAGATGCCGATCGTGATGATCACCGGCCACGGCGACATTCCGATGGCCGTCGAGGCGATGCGCTCGGGCGTGATCGACTTCCTAGAAAAGCCGTTCTCGGAATCGCGGATGCTGGACGCGCTCAAGCGCGCCTTCGCCACCGTCGAGGCCGCGCCGGTCTCTGACGACCAGCAGGTGATCCTGAAGCGGATCGAGAGCCTGTCCGAGCGCGAGCGCCAGGTGCTGGACGGCGTCGTGGCCGGCCACGCCAACAAGGTCATCGCCCGCGACCTGGGCATCAGCCCGCGCACGGTCGAGATCTATCGCGCCAAGCTGATGACCAAGATGCAGGCCGACAATCTGGCGGCGCTGGTGCGCATGACCCTGTCGGTGCGCGGCGGTTAAGCGCTACCCCTTGCCTCAGCAACGCGCCGACGGCGGACCGCCTTGATCACGGCCTCGGCCACGGCGGCGACCTGCTCGATGAACCAACTGACGGGGTTCTCGCCGGGCCGGCGCTGGCTGACGACGAAGGTGGCGATGCAGATCGCGGCGAAGACTACGGCGGGCAAGGCGACCGCGACCAGGGCCGTGGCGCGGGTGGCCGTCGCCTGTCCCAACACCATCAGGATCTCGAAGGCGAACAACAGGACCCCGCCAGTGGCGACCGCCGCGCCCGAACCCGCGCGCTTGGCGCTGAGGCCAAACGGCACGGCGATCAGCGGCAGCAGCGGCAAGATCAGCGCGCGGGCGAGGCGCGCGTACAGCGCCGCGAGCAAGGTCTCTCTCGGCAGTGCGGCGGGCTCCAGGCCAAAGCCCTGGCGCGCCAGTTCGATCAGCGTCAGTTCGCTGACGTCCTCGCCGCGAAGCCGTAGCAGCCCTGCGTCGCCTGAAGGTACGTTGAACATCAAGCGCGAGAAGTTGACGACATAGCTTGGGGCGCCGGACACGGTGCTGATCTGGCGTCCGTTGGTCAGCTCCAGCGCGATCTGGCTATCCGCAGGGCTCTTGTGGACGACCGCAGACACGGCGGTGAGGATATCTTCGCGGCCGTTCGGATCGATGCGTCGAATGAAGACCTGCTGCAGATAGCGCCCGCTGGCGTCGGTCCGATCGGCGGTGAGGAAGAAGTCCGAGCCCGCCGATAACAACGCCTTGGGCCGCACGTCGCCATTCCATCCGGCGTTCTCGGCCGCGTGCAGCACCGCGTGATAGGCGTAGCGGCTGTAGGGCTGCACGAAGCCAAACAGGAAGACGCTCAGAACCATCAGCACAACGCCCAGGGCGACAAAAGGCGCGGTGAAACGGGTCAGCGACGTGCCGCTCGCCAGGATCGCGTCGATCTCGGAGCTCTTGTTCAAGCCGTTCACGACCACGAACAGGCCAATGAAGAAGCCGCCGGGCAGGGTCAGACCCACATAGTGCGGCGTCAGGTTCACCAGCAATTCGGTGAGATACCGGACGCCTTCGGTCGTCTGCGACAGCAGATCGAACGACCGCATCAAGCGCTCCATCAGGAACGCCACCATGGTGCTGATCAGGACGGCCGACATCGGCGCCAAGGTTCGCCGGAGCAGATAGCGATCAAGCGTGTTTGGAAACATCAAGGCGAAGCTCGTCGTGCCTTGAGCCCTTCACGATCTGACCGAACCGATCCGACCGGATGAAAAGGGCTCTATTTCAAAAGGTTAGAGCGTGACTCGTGCCGAAACCGGTTCCCAATTTCGGCGTCACGCCCTAGCGCGCCGTCATCGCTGCGGCCTGGGCGTCCACCAGACCAGCGGGCCGTCCGGTCCAGACCCGTGGCTCGGGCGTGGCCGTCTCAGACCGGCTGGGCGCCATCGCGCGCGCGTCCCAGGCCTCGGCGTAGATATCAACCACCTGGTCCAGGATTTCGGTCCATCGATAGGCCGCGCTGCGGGCCAGGGCCTTGGCGCCCATCTGGCGCAGGCGGTCCTGATCCTGACCAAGCCCCCGAAGCGCGTCTGCGTAGCTCCCCGGATCGCTTGGCGCGCACAGGATCGCATCGAGACCGTCGCGCAGCAGCGCGCGGGTGTTGGGCGCGTCGGCGCAGACCATGGCCAGGCCCGACGCCATCGCCTCCAGATTGACGTTGCCGAAGGTCTCGGTCGTGCTGGGATTGAGGAAGATATCGCCGCTAGCCAGCGCCGTGGCCAGCGCCTCGCCCGTCAGGAAGCCCGCGAAGGTCGCCGTCGGCAGCCGGTCCTGGAACCAGGCGCGGGCGGGACCATCCCCGATGATCAGCACTTGCGGCCGGGGCCCCGCCGCCGCGAGGCGATCGATCGTGTCGGCGAACGCCGCCAGACCCTTCTCCATGACCAGGCGGCCCAGGAAAACGATGACGGGTCGATCGGGATCAAAGCCCTGCGCCGCGCGCCAGGCCGCGCTGCGGCGCGCCGGATTGAACAGCTCGGCGTCCACGCCGCGCGCCCAGGTTCGGACCTGAACGCAGTCGACGCGCCAGAGCGCGCAGACCGCCCAGCCCATAATAGTCGAGATAGGAGTCAAACAGCGTATGCAGGCTGGCGACCACCGGCGTCTTGAGGCTGCGCCCCAGCTTCAGCGCGGCCGATCCGAGCAGATCAGGCGCTGAGAGGTGGATAAGGTCAGGCGCGAAAGCCTCGACATCACGCCTGATGGCGGGCGGAATACCCAGCGCCAGGCGATAGTCCTTGCGGAACGGGATGGTGACCGAGGGCACCGAAACAAGATCGCCGACCGGGGCGAAGGCCGGCGTAGGCGAGGTCGGCGAATAGATTCGCACCTGCGCGCCGGTCGTGCGCTGCACGTGGTCAACCAGCCTGTTCAGCGACTTGTTGGCCCCGTCGAGCGTGTAGTTGTAGTTCCCTGAAAACAAGGCGATCCGCGCCGGACGCGAGCCGTTGCCGAACAACGAGGCCTTGGAATCCATCGCCATGCTTTCCCATGAGCGCCTCGGACGTGGCCCGGGCGGCTCCGCTCCCCCCCAGGAAGCGGCTCAGTCCGAGAGTTAGAGCAGGCAACGCCGTCGTTTTTGTGAAGGTCCTTTACGCACGACCGTCACGGTACTGATTTACCGGTGGCGGACGTGTTCTTCTGGGGGGGCCGCCGGATGCGGATCGTGGACGTCGCCGAGTTCTATTCGCCCACCGGCGGGGGGGTCAGAACCTATATCGACCGCAAGTTCGAGGTGGCGGCAAAGCTTGGCCATGAGCTTTTCGTCATCGCCCCCGGGCCCGAAGACCGATTCGAGCCGCGCCCGTCCGGCGGCGTGTTCTGGGTGCGCGCGCCGCGCCTGCCGTTTGACGCCAACTACTACATGTTCTGGGACGCCGCGCCCGTGCACAAGCACCTGGACGCGCTGGCGCCAGACCTGGTGGAAGCCTCGTCCCCCTGGCGCGGGGCGTGGGTCGTCGCTCGGTGGCGCGGGCGCGCCGCGCGGTCGATGTTCATGCACGCCGACCCCGTGGCGATCTATCCGCAGCGCTGGTTCGGCCCGATGGCCGGCCCCGAGCGTATCGACCAGTGGTTCGAGTGGTTCTGGCGCTATCTGCGGTCGCTGCGTCGGCATTTTGATTCGACCGTCGCCGGCGGACACTGGCTGGCCCAGCGCTTCGAGCAGCACGGTCTTGGCCCCGTCGCCGGCATCCCGCTGGGCATTGATCGGGCCGCGTTCTCGCCCAGCTTCCGGGACGAGGCGCTCCGGGCGCGGCTGCTGGCGGCCTGCGGCATGCCTCACGACGCCAAGCTGGCCCTGGCGGTCGGACGGTTCCATCCCGAGAAGCGCTGGCCGATGGTGATCGAGGCCACCGTGAAGGCCTCCAAGACCATCCCCATCGGCCTGGTGGTGGTGGGCGATGGCATCGACCGCGTCCGAGTCCGGCGCGCGGCCGCCGGTCAGCCGAACGTCCACCTCATCCCGCCGATCCGCGATCGCCCCCTGCTGGCGGCCCATCTGGCCAGCGCGGACGTGCTGGTGCATGGCTGCGACTCGGAGACCTTTGGCCTGCTGCCCGCCGAGGCCATGGCCAGCGGCCTGCCCCTGGTCGGTCCCGATCGCGGCGGTTTCGCCGATCTGGCCCAACCCGCCAGCGCCGAGATCTACCGGTCAGGCGATCCGGACGCCGCCACCGCCGCCCTCCTCCGTCTTTTCGCGCGCGATCCCGGCCCCCTCAGGGCCGCCGCGCTGGAGGCCGCAGGCCGCGTCCGCCATGACATCGACCACTTCGCCGAGCTATTCGATCACTACCAGACGATCGTGAAGCAGGCCTCGCCCCCCCGCATCACGGTCGCAACACCCGCCGCCGGAGGCGCCAGGCCTTGACCGCGACGCCCCCCCTCGAGACCCCCGCACCACCCTCGCCAAACCAGGAGGCATGGAGCCCAAAGGCCCCCTCGCTCTGGTGGAACGTCCTCGGCGTGGCCGTTTCGGTCGGGCTGGTCGCGGCGATCCTCCTCCAGCTGGACGGTGCGACCGCCGATGCGCTGAAGATGATCGCCCAGCTGCCGCTCGCCGTTTGGCCGGCCATGGTCTTGCTGTATCTGACCCAGCCGATCTGCGATTTCGCCGTGTACCGCCGGACCTGGAACCTGCCCTGGTCCGGATTTGGCGTGCTGCTGCTGAAGAACGTGATCAACGAGATCGTGCTGGGCTACAGCGGCCAGGCCTATCTTTATGTGTGGGCCCGCCGGATGAGCGGGACGGGTGTCGCGCCGTTTGCAGCGATCAAGGACGCCAGCATCATCTCGGCGTTGCTGGGCAACCTGCTGACCCTGGTGCTGACCGCTATCAGCGTCACGCAGCTCACCGAACTGGGCCTGGTCAAGCAGCTCGGACCGGCGCTGTGGTCCGGCCTGATCCCCATCGCCATCTCGATCGGACTGGTTGCTTTTGGACGCTGGGTGTTCTCGCTGTCGCCCCGCCTCCTCCTGTTCGTCACCAGCGCCCATACGCTGCGCATCATTGTCTCCACCGCGCTGACCGTGATGATCTGGCGCATGGCCTTGCCCGAGGTCGAGGCCGGCGTCTGGCTGGTGCTGATGGCCGTTCGCTACCTGGTTTCCCGCATTCCGCTGCTGGCCAACAAGGACCTGGTGTTCGGCAATCTGATGGTCTTCCTGCTGGGGCCACAGGCCGTGGTTGCGGTGCTTCTGGCGGCGCTGGCCCTGGCGACCTTGCTGATGCACCTCGGCGTCATCGTGATCCTGGGCGCGATCGCGCTGGCGCGACATCTGGTCAAGCGCATCGCGCGCGCCGCGCCCTTCGGCGCGTCGCCTTGAGGTTTAAAGCCGCAGTCCAGGCGCAGCGCGGGCCAACAACGCCGACAGCTCGCGACCCAGCTTGTCGTCCAGAAGCGGCTTTTCCACGAGGGTCACGCCGGTGACGCCACGACGCGCCAAACGCTGGGCGTCGCCGGTCAGAACAATGGTCGGCCGTCCCGCAGTCGGGGGCGGCAAGGTCGCATCGCCGTCGTCAATCACAACGCAAGCGGCGGCGCGGCAATCCGAACACGCCAGACAGCCCTGCGTGTCGACGGGCGCCCGGACCTCATAGCCGTCCGTTTCCAGCGAGAACCGCAGAGCGTCGCGCAGCGCCTCGTCCTCCACCAGGAGGAGGATCATGGGACGGTCGGGGTCGCCGTCCGACAGGTCGGGCCGGTCGCACATGACCGCATGTTCGCCACAAGGACGCGGCCCGGGCCTTGATCGGAGTCAAAATCATGGACCTCAGCATCGCCGCCTAAGGGACTCCCCTTAGCGGACCGCTCCTTAGGCGCATGCCCCGAATATCGGATCGGTTTGAGATGGCGCAAAAAACCCGCACCAAACGAGGGGGTTTCCCATGCTGTCTCCGATCCGCGCCAAGACGTTCGACAACGACACTTTCTTCGACGCCGTCCTGCCCGCGCCGGGGGCCTGCGCGCGCTTCCATCGCGATGAAGAGATCTTCGGCGAGGGCGAGGCGGCAGACTATGTCTATCAGGTCGTGTCGGGATCGGTGCGCACCTACCGGATCCTGCGGGACGGCCGCCGCCAGATCGACGAGTTCCACTTCGCCGGCGACTATTTCGGCCTGGAGATGACCGAGACCCACCGGATCAACGCCGAGGCCATGTCGGACGCCACCGTGCGGATGATCCGCCGCGGCGCGCTTAGCGACCTGGCCGCCCAGCGCAGCGACGCGGCGCGGGCGCTGTTCCGCCTGACCGCCGAGGGCCTGCAACGCTGTCAGGACCACGTGCTGATGCTGGGCCGCCGCTCGGCGCAGGAGCGCGTGGTGGGCCTGCTGCTCGACATCGCCACCCGCACCCACGCCGACGCTGAACTGGACGTGCCGATGAGCCGCCAGGACATGGCCGACTATCTGGGCCTGACGATCGAGACCGTCTCGCGCACCCTGACCAGCCTGCAGGACGAAGGTCTGATCGCCCTGCCGACCGTTCGCCACATGGTGCTGAAGGATCGCCGCGCGCTGGAGCGCCTGGTCGCCTAAGACCCGGCGGGTTAGACGCCGCCCTCGTCCGACCGCTCCAGGCCCGCGATCGCCGCCTCTTCATCGGCGTCGCCCTGGTTGACCGAGCGCAGCATGACCTGCCGCAACGCGTAGACCAGCATGGCCAGCAGGATCACCGTGTTGAGCACGAACGGCGCCCAGCCGATCTGCTGGTAGAGCAGCACGAACAGCGGCGCGACCACGACGTTCAGGCCGTTGATCGCGGCGATCGCCCCGGCGGCGCCGGCCTGGTCCTTGGCCTCGACTGACAGGGACGCGCCCGCCGTGAAGCCCGGCCGGGCGAAGCCATAGCCCAGGCTGGCGATGGCGTAGCCGATGGCCACCGCCGCGTAGTCCGGCGCAAAGGCCACGACGATGTTGCCCAGAGCCGCAGCCCCGACGCCCCAGCGCATCAGCTCGCGCGGCCCCATGCGGAACATCCGGATCAGGCCCCATTGGGCCAGAAGCCCCGCCACCGCGCCGGCCGCCATGGCCAGGGTGATGAAGCCCTGGGCCTTGATCGGCGACAGGCCCAGCTTGTCGATGATCAGAAAACCCAGGGTCTGGGTCTGGGCCGTCTGGCACGTGGCGACCAGAAAACCGAAGATCAGGAAGGGCTTGAGGCGCGGGTCCTTCCAGAGCGCCGCGCTCTCGCCCCGCCACGGCAGACCCATGCGCCGACGCGGGGGCGTCTCGCCGCCGCCAGGCTTGAAGGTCTCGGGCAGGCCGCGATGGACCACAAGCAGCATCGCCGCCGCCAAGGCTGCGAACGCCACCATCGGGCCGGCCAACCCGATGATGGGCAGAACAAACAGCGGGGCCAACAGCGGGCCGACCACAGTGCCGAGTCCGAAGGCGCCGGCCAGACTGGCCATGGCCTGGGTCCTTTCCTCGCGGCGGGTGCGATCGGCCAGATAGGCCTGGGTGGCGGGATTGGCCGCCGAGCCGAAGCCGCCGAACAGAGCGCG
>NCDQ01000079.1 GCA_002280275.1 Caulobacter vibrioides
GAAGGCCAAGCAGGCCGCGCGGCTGGGCGAGGGCCCCCGCTGGGTGTCGCGCCTCGATGAGATTCCCGGCGGCGCGCCGATCATCCTGGTGGCCAACGAGCTGCTGGACTGCCTGCCCGCGCGCCAGTTCATCCGCACCCGGACGGGGTGGGCCGAGCGGGTCATTGGGCTGGATGCGGATGGCGCGTTGGCGTTTGGGATGCGAGCTATAAATCCTCCCCCCAGAGGGGGAGGTGTCCGCGTAGCGGACGGAGGGGGAAATCCTCTCGGCCCCGCACCTTCCCCCTCCGGTCCTTCGGACCACCTCCCCCGCTGGGGGGAGGATCTAGAAGCCGGTTGCGTCGTGGAATCCTCCCCCGCCCAGGCGGCGCTGGCCTCGGATATCGCCCATCGCCTGGTCACCGACGGCGGCGCGGCCCTGCTGATCGACTACGGCCGCGCAAAGGTCGAGCCGGGCGACACGCTGCAGGCGGTGCGGAACCATCAGAAGGTCGATCCGCTGGAGACGGCGGGCCTTGCCGACCTGACCGTCTGGGCCGACTTCCCGTCGGTGGTGACGGCCGCGCGCGAAGCTGGCGCGAAGGCGGGACCAATCCTCACCCAGAGCGCGTTTCTGGTCGCCTTGGGGATCGTCCAACGCGCCGAGGCCTTGGCCGCGCGCCAACCCGATCGCGCCGACCAGATTGGAAGACAGCTTGATCGCCTGATCGGAGAGGCGCAGATGGGCGAACTGTTCAAGGTCGCGTGCCTTTGCGCGCCCGACCTTTCGCCCCCCCTCTTCGAGGACGCGACATGAAGACGCCGAGCCTGCCCACCGTCCAGTCGCCGCTGCTGTCCAGCCTGCCCGGCGTCAAGCACGCCTTCTTCACCCGTCAGGGCGGGGTTTCCAAAGGCATCTACGACAGCCTGAACGTCGGGCGCGGCAGCCAGGACGAGCCGGCCGACGTCGAGGAGAACCGCGCCCGCATCGCGCGCTGGTTCGGTGGCGAGCCGCAAGATCTGAACGTCTGCTACCAGATCCACTCGACCATCGCGATCGTCGCCGACGGCTCGTGGGGCGACGCGCGGCCCGAGGGCGACGCGGTGGTGTCCAAGACGCCCGGCGTGATCTGCGGAGCCATGGCGGCCGACTGCGCGCCGGTGCTGCTGGTCGATCCCGAGGCGCGGATCGTGGCCGCCGCCCACGCCGGCTGGCGCGGCGCGCTGGACGGCGTCGTGCAGTCGGCCGTGGACCGCATGGTCACGCTGGGCGCAAGTCCTGCCAACATCACCGGCGTGGTCGGCCCCTGCATCGGCCCGAAGTCCTACGAGGTAGGCCTGGAGTTCCTGTACCGCTTCGAGGCCGATTGCCCAGGCTCGGGCCGGTTCTTCAAGCGGGGCGTCAGCGAAGACAAGCGCTTCTTCGACCTGCCCGCCTTCGTGCTGGACCGCCTGGCGACGGCCGGCGTCGAGCGCCGCGAATGGGTGGGCCGCGACACCCGCGCTGAGGAGGAATGGTTCTTCTCCAACCGTCGCGCCTTCCTCAACAACGACGGCGACTACGGTCGCCTGCTGTCGGCGATCATGCTGGAGGCGTGAGGCCTGCGGGCCACGCGAGCATTACTCCGGGTACGGAAGCGAAAAAGTCTCGCCGTTAACACTTGTTTCCAGGGCTTCGCCTGCTAGAAGGCCCGCCAACGGCGACCCCCACACCCGAGATGATCATGAAGCTGCTGTCCGGCAACTCCAACCGCCCGCTGTCCCAGGCGATCGCGGAATATCTCGACATGCCGCTGACCCGCGCCCAGGTGCGCCGGTTCGCCGACCTCGAGGTGTTCGTCACCATCGACGAGAACGTGCGGGGCGAGGACGTCTTCGTCATCCAGTCGACTAGCTACCCGGCCAACGACAACCTGATGGAACTGCTGATCTGCATCGACGCCCTCAAGCGCGCGTCGGGCAAGCGGATCACGGCCGTGCTGCCCTATTTCGGTTACGCCCGTCAGGACCGTAAAACCGGCGGCCGCACGCCGATCTCGGCCAAGCTGGTGGCCAACCTGATCACCCGCTCGGGCGCCGACCGCGTGCTGACGATGGACCTGCACGCCGGCCAGATCCAAGGCTTCTTCGACATCCCGACCGACAACCTGTTGCCCTCGCGCCTGATGGCCGAGGACATTCGCCGGCACTATCCGATGGGCGATGACCTGATGGTCGTCTCGCCAGACGTCGGCGTCGACAAGCGCCGCTCGGGCCCCGGCCAGTCTGAGGTCATGAACATCATCGGTGACGTCAAGGATCGCCGCTGCATCCTGTTCGACGACATCGCCGACTCGGCCGGCACCCTGTGCAACGCCGCCCAGGCCCTGATGGCTCACGGCGCCAAGTCGGTCAGCGCCTACATCACTCACGGCGTGCTCTCGGGCGCGGCGGCCGACCGTGTCGCCAACTCGGTGCTCACTGAGCTGGTCGTGACCGACTCGATCGAAGCCTCGGACCAGGCCAAGGCCTGCCCCAAGATCCGCTACGTCTCGTGCGCGCCCCTGATCGGCGAAGCCATCCGCCGGATCGCCAATGAAGAGTCGGTGTCGAAGCTGTTCGATTAGAGCGTGAGGCCGTTCGTTACCGGCCGCGCCTAGCCTCTCGATGACGTTGCGCGTCGAGCGCTCCATTAAGGTTATTTTTCGCGTGAAGCGGCGCGTTCTGCGAGGAACTCGCCTCTCACACGGTCACGCTTGTAAAAGCTTGGTTAACGGGGCGACAGTCACAATGTCGCCTGCCCGGGCTGCTATGAGCGCCACTAAAGTCTTATGGGGAAATTCGGATAATGCGTTCCTTTTCGCGTACGCGGGTCGTGCTGACGACGACCGCCGTGGCGCTCGCCGCAATGGTCGCGGCCTGTAGCTCTCCGCCTCCCCCGCCTCCCCCGCCCGTGGTGCAAGCGCCGCCGCCGCCGCCGCCGATCACCCTGTCGGCCAGCGTGGTCGAACGGGCCAGCGCCTTCCGCGGCTACATGGCCCGCGCCAGCCAGGTCTCGCCCACCTTCCAGAATGGCGAGCAGATCCAGGCGTCTCTGAAGGTCGGCGTGGCCTATGAAACCAAGTCGCTGATGAACGGCGCGGTCGCCTATGCCGCCGTGCTCGCGCTGCAGGACCCCACCTTCGTGGCCTCGGTGCGCGAGATCGCGGCCCAGCCGGCGCAGCGCCAGGAGATGGTCAACAACATCTTCTCCAACCCGTCCTACGCCACTGTGTTCAAGGGCGCCGACAGCGCCGCCGGCCTGATCATCGACACCATCGGCGGTGACGGCCTGAAGCTGTTCATGGCCGGCAAAGCGGTCAAGCAGGCCGCCTACGACGTCCAGAAGTCCAACTGGTCCAAGAGCTCGGTCGTAGACCGCGACGGTCGCCTTGCGACCGCCAAGTCGCTGTCGACCAGCCCCGCCCTAGCCGAAAGCGCCGACGTCGCCATTCTGCAGCAGGCCTCGACCGGCGGACAGTCGCTGGGCTTGACCCCGCGCCCCGCTGAGGCCCCCTACTCGCCCGTCGTGATCCGAGGCCTGGCCGTCGCCGCGCTCGCAGCCCTCGGCGCCGCCGGGGATGAGAACCTGACGTCGATCGACGCCCTCAGCGTCGATCCGGCCACCAACAGCTGCCTGAACATGGCCAAGCTCAATCTCTATCAGTGCCTGGCCGTGTCGAAGCCGCATTACGAGGACATCTTCTGTCTGGGTCAGCACATCCTGATCGACACCGGCGCCTGCGTGATCAAGGCCGCCGGCGCCACCGTGCCGCCGGAGCCGCCCAAGGTCCTGCCCGTCAAGGAATCGATCGCCACCAAAGGCGCCGGCTCCAACTCGCGCAAGGCCAAGACCGCCGCCAAGAAGCCGGTCAAGAAGGGCTGATTTTCCCGCCATGCCATCACGAGGGGCCGGGCGTTGCGTCGCCCGGCCCTTTTGTGTATGTAGCGCGACCCCAAAACGACCGGGCGAGCGTGGCGATCCAGCCATAGGCGCTCTGGTCCCAGAAGAGAGCATCCGGCTCTCTAGAAAGAACGCCACCATGGCCGAGATCATTCTGAACGTTGAAATCCGCGACGGCGCCGGCACCGGCAATGCGCGCGCCACCCGCCGCGCCGGCAAGGTCCCGGGCGTCCTGTACGGCGGCGGCAAGGCTCCGGTGAACATCGCCGTGAAGGCCAACGAATTCCGCAAGTCGCTGTACACCGGCAAGCTGCTGGGCCACCTGGTGACGCTGCAGTACGGCGAAGAAAAGCAATCGGTCATCGCCAAGGCCGTGCAATTCCACCCCGTCACCGACGAGCCGGTCCACTTCGACCTGTACCGCGTTGATGAGCACCAGCTGATCAAGATCGAAGTGCCGGTGCACTTCAAGAACCACGAAACCTCGGTCGGCCTGAAGAAGGGCGGCACGCTGGAAGTGATCCGTCACACCGTCGAGCTGGCCTGCCCGGCCGACAAGATCCCCGAAGAACTGGTCATCGACCTGGCCGGTCACGACATCGGCGACGTCATCCGCATCTCGGAAGTGAAGCTGCCGGAAGGCGTGAAGCCGGCCATGGACCGCGACTTCGTGATCGCCAACGTCAAGGCGTCGTCCGCCGCTCAGTCGGACGCCGGCGACACCACGACCGCCTAAGTTCTCTCGGTCTTCGGATCGAAGCGCTTTGGAGACGGGCGGGCCTTCGGGTCCGCCCGTTTTTGTTTGAGGCCGTACGTCCTTCCAGGCCCGCTGCGCGGTCGCCTCAGGATGAAGGCCTCTTGCATATTGAATTCCTCATCCTGAGGTGCGAGGCGAAGCCGAGCCTCGAAGGACGCAAGGCCTCACCGCCTAAAAGGAACAGACATGCTGATCCTCGCCGGCCTGGGCAACCCTGAGCCCAAGTACGAGAAGAACCGCCACAATGTCGGCTTCATGGCCGTCGACGCTCTGGCCCGGAAATGGGGCACGGCGCCCTGGCGCGCGCGCTTCCAGGGCCTGGCCTGCGAAGGGCAGGTCTCGACGCCGGACGGGCCGGTCAAGCTGCTGCTGCTCAAGCCCAAGACCTATTACAACGAAAGCGGCCGCGCCGTGGGCGAGGCGATGAAGTTCTTCAAGCTGACGCCAGCGGACGTGATCGTTTTTCACGACGAGATCGACATGGCGCCGGGCCGGTTCCGCATGAAGTCCGGCGGTGGGGCGGCCGGCAACAACGGCATCCGCTCGGTGACCAGCCAGGTCGGCGACGCCTTCCGCCGGGGCCGTATCGGCGTGGGCCACCCGGGCCACAAGGACGCGGTCATGCACTACGTGCTGGGCGACTTCCACAAGGTGGAACACCAGTGGCTGGACCCGATGCTGGACGCCATCGCCGACGCCCTGCCTTTCGCCGCCGTGGGCGATGACGAGCGCTACCAGGCCGAGGTCATGCGCTTGGCGCCCGCGCCCAAGGCCGATCCGCGCAAGCCCGCCAAGGACGACTGACGATGTTCTCGCTGCCGCTGCCCCTGCTGGGCCTGTCGCTGCTCTTCTCGATCGCCCTTTGCGTCCACGTCGTTCGGACGCATCGCGAGATGTACTGGCTCTGGATCATCCTGCTGTTCCAGCCGGTGGGCGGCGTGGTCTATCTGGTCGCGGTGATCCTGCCAGAGCTGCTGGGCGGCCGCACCGCCCAGAAGGTGGGCGCCGCCGCGCGCCAAGCGCTGGACCCGCAGCGCGAGTACCGCGAGGCCGCCAAGGCGGTTGAAGACGCGCCCACGGTGGCCAACCGCGTCCGCTTGGCCGTCGCCGCTACGGAATTGGGCAAGCACGCCGAGGCAGAAGCGCTCTACGCTGAAAGCCTTGCGGGCCTCTACGCCGATGATCCGCAGCTGTTGCTGGGCCGCGCCAACGCTCTGATCGAGCTCGATCGCCCCGCCGAGGCCCTGCCACTGCTTGAAAAGCTAGGCGAAACCCCGACCGCCGGCCGCACCCCTCACACCATGCTGGCGCTTGGCCGGGTCTATCACGCCCTGGGCCGCGAGGATCAGGCCGAGACCGCCCTGCGCTGGGCGGCTGACAACTATCCAGGCTTCGAGGGCGTGGCCCGCTACACTGCCTTCCTGGCCAGCCAGGGCCGCCAGGACGAGGCGCGCGCTCAGCTGGCCGAGATCGACAAGCGCCTAGCCAAGACCCACGCCCACTTCCGCAAGGAGGCCAAGGGCTGGCGCGATTTCGCGGCTGGGGCGATCAACTGAAGCCGACCGCCCCGCCGGCGGCGCCTTAAGACGCTCGCGCGCGCCTTGCGGCTTCGACCATGTTGACGATCGCGGCCTCCGTCTCGGGCCACTTTCGGGTCTTCAAGCCGCAGTCGGGATTGACCCATAGCTGCTCACCGGCCAGCCGCTGACGAGCGGCCGCCAGCAGAGTCGTCATCTCCTCGACGGCCGGAACGCGCGGCGAGTGGATGTCATAGACGCCCGGACCGATCTGGGCCGGATAGGCGTAGCCGACGAAGGCGTCCAGCAGCTCCATCTTCGACCGCGCCGTCTCGATCGAGATCACGTCGGCGTCCATCGCTCCGATGGCGGCGATGATGTCGTTGAACTCCGAGTAGCACATGTGGGTGTGGATCTGGGTCGCATCGGCCACGCCGGACGCCGCCAGTCGGAAGCTCTCGATCGCCCAGTCCAGATAGGCGTCCCAGTCGCCGCGCCGCAGGGGCAGACCCTCGCGCAGCGCCGCCTCGTCGATCTGGATGATCGCTGCGCCGGTGGCCTCCAGGTCGATTACCTCGTCGCGAATGGCCAAGGCGATCTGCCGGCAAGCCGTCTCCCGCGGAAGGTCGTCGCGGACAAACGACCAGTTGAGGATTGTCACCGGTCCGGTCAGCATCCCCTTCATCGGTCGCCGCGTCAGCCCCTGGGCGTAGCGCCACCAGTCCACCGTCATCGGCGCGGGCCGCGAGACGTCGCCAAACAGGATCGGCGGCCGCACGCAGCGCGAGCCGTAGGACTGAACCCAGCCGCTCTGGGTGAAGGCGAACCCCGCCAGTTGCTCGCCGAAGTACTGGACCATGTCGTTGCGCTCGAACTCGCCATGGACCAGCACGTCGAGGCCGACCGTCTCCTGCCAGGACACCGCGCGGGCGGTCTCCTGGCGCAGGAAGGCCTCATAGGTCGCGTCGCAGATCTGGCCCTTGGCGAAGGCCGCCCGCGCCTGGCGCACCTCGGTCGTCTGGGGGAACGACCCGATCGTCGTCGTGGGCAGCGGCGGCAAATTCAGTCGCGCCCGCTGAGCCTCGCACCGCCGGTCGTAGGGCGAGCGACGGCGGGTCATGTCGGGTGTGACGGCGGCCAGGCGTTCGGCGACCTTCGGATCGTGGATGCGCGGCGAGGTCGCCCGCGCGCGCGCCGCCTGGGCGCTGGCCTCCAGCGCGGCGGCGACCGAGGCGCGACCCGCGTTCAGCGCCTGGGCCAGCACCGCCAGCGCCTCGATCTTCTGGACCGCGAAGGCCAGCCACTGGCGGATCTCCGGATCCAGCGTCGTTTCCAGGTCCAGGTCGATCGGCGTGTGCAGCAGAGAGCACGACGGCGCCAGCACCACGCGGTCGCTTCCGCGCCGCGCCACCACGGGCTCCAGGCGATCCAGCAGGGCTGGCAAATCGGCGCGCCAGACATTGCGGCCGTCGATGACGCCCAGCGACAAAACCAGGCTCTCACGGCTGACGGCCAGAGCGACTTCCAGCTCATCGGGCGCGCGGACTAGGTCGAGGTGAACCCCCTCCACCGGCAGGTTGACCGCCGTCGTCAGGTTCTCGCCATAGCCACCGAAATAGCTGGTCAGCATAAGCCGAAGGCCAGGCGCGGCGTGGGTCAGGGCCCCATAGGCGCGGCGCAGCTCGGCCCGCTCGAAGTCGGTCAGATCCAACGCCAGGCAGGGCTCGTCGATCTGCACCCAGTCCGCCCCAGCCGCCGCCAGGCCTTGCAGCACCTGGGCGTAGACCGGCAACAGAGCCGACAGCAGCGACAGGGGCGAGAACCCCTCGGCCTTGGTCTTGGCCAGCTTTAGGAACGTCACCGGCCCCAGCAGCACCGGACGCGTGTGGACGCCCAGCGCCTTGGCCTCAAGAAACTCGTCCACCGGCTTGCTGGACGACAGCGCAAAGGCCTGGCCTGGCGACAGTTCGGGGGCCAGGTAGTGATAGTTGGTGTCGAACCACTTGGTCATTTCCAGCGCCGGAACGCCGTCCGCGCCGTGCGCATGACCGCAGCCTGAGCCGCACGCCTCGGCCACTAGACGCCCCTGGTCACCGCGCGCCATGGCGAAATAGGTCGCAAGATCGACCGCCCCGCCCAACCAGCCGTAGGCGGCGGGGATCGCGCCGACCATCACCGCCGTGTCCAGCACGTGGTCGTACAGCGAGAAGTCATTGCTGGGCACGTGGGCGACGCCCAAGGCGGCCTGGCGCGTCCAGGTTTTGGCCCGCAGGTCGCGCGCCGTGTCGAGCAGCGCATCCGCATCGGTCTTTCCGGCCCAATAGGCCTCCAGGGCGAACTTCAGCTCGCGCTTGGGGCCAATGCGGGGAAAGCCCAGGGTGGCGATGGTGACGGTCATGTTCAAAAAGCCTCTGCCGGTGTTGTGGCGAGGCTGATCAGGACGCGCGCGGTCGAGCACGCACGGGCGCTTGGGTCCGGTCGCGCTGAGCAAGCGGCCAGACCGGACACCCCGCCGGAGGACGTTATCTGTCGAGGCAGGTCTCCTGGCTCACGGGTCATCGTCCCTGCCCTGGCCTTCCCGACGCATCCCCGAACCAGCTCGGTGCGTCAGTGACACGAAACGGACAGCGGCTCGCCGCTCACAGTTGCGGGGGCAGCGCCGGATTCGGGTTTTCACGCCCTCACCGACTTCCCTCTTAGCTCCGGACGCGAACGTCCGCAGACCACGACGGCCGCAACAGACCACGCGCCAGCGTCGTCGTCAATTTAGATATAAAGATTTCTTTATGTGATTTTCTAGAGAGGCGCGACGCCTCAGAACCGTCCGCGCTGAAAGTCATCGAACGCCTGCATCAGGCCCTCGCGCGTATCCATCACAAAGGGCCCGTGCCAGAACACCGGCTCTCCGATCGGGCGGCCTGCCAGCAGGAGGACGCGGGCGTCGGTGACGGCCTCGACCCGAACCGTGTCGCCGCGCCCCAGGAACACGCCCGACAGCGCCTCGACCGTGTCGTGGGCGACGCGGACCTTGCCCTCATAGACGGCCAGCATGGCGTTGCGGTCGTCGCCGACCGGCTCCTCGAACACCGTCCCCGCCGGCAGCACGACATCGAAATACAGCGCGTCCACCGCGCCGCCGCCGATCGGTCCCGCCACGCCACCATCGGTCGCGCCAGAGATCACCTTGACCGTCACGTCGCCATCGCGGGTCTCGACCGGGATGCTGTCGGCCTCGAATTCTTGGTAACCGGGAGCGCTCATCTTCAGGCTGGCCGGCAGGTTCACCCACAGCTGGAAGCCGCGCATACGGCCCGCGTCCTGTTCGGGCATCTCCGAGTGGACGATGCCCTTGCCGGCCCGCATCCACTGGATGCCGCCCGGTCCGATCACGCCCTCGCGGCCGGTGTTGTCTTTGTGACGCATCCGGCCTTCAAGCATGTAGGTCACGGTCTCGAAGCCGCGATGCGGGTGGTCGGGAAAGCCGCCCATGTAGTCGGACGCCTCAGCGTTGTCGAAGCAGTCCAGCATCAGGAACGGGTCGAACATCTGGGCTTCCGGCGTGCCCAGCATCCGCGTCAGCCGCACGCCGGCGCCGTCCGAGGTGGGCTGGCCTTTGACGATCTTCAGGACGGGACGGACGGGCATGGCGGTCTCCTGTGGCGGCTTTGATATCTGTTCTGGTTGCAATTAGCGCAAGACCCCGCCGTTCGCCTTTCGGCGCCATCCGTGCTAAGCGCGCGCCCAACGAAATTCACGAGAGTTCCATGGCCCTGAAAGTCGCCATCGTCGGCCTGCCCAATGTCGGCAAGTCCACCCTGTTCAACGCCCTGACCCAGACGGCGTCGGCCCAGGCCGCCAACTATCCGTTCTGCTCGGCAAGTCCACCCTGTTCAACGCCCTGACCCAGACGGCGTCGGCCCAGGCCGCCAACTATCCGTTCTGCACGATCGAGCCCAACACCGGCGACGTGGCCGTGCCCGAGCCGCGCCTGAACGCGCTGGCCAAGATCGCCGGCTCCAAGGAAATCATCCCGGCCCGGATCAACTTCGTCGACGTCGCGGGCCTCGTGCGCGGCGCATCGAAGGGTGAAGGCCTGGGCAACCAGTTCCTGGCCAACATCCGCGACTGCGACGCCGTGGCCTTCGTGGCCCGCTGCTTCGAAGACAGCGACATCACCCATGTCGAGGGCCGTATCGACCCGATCAGCGACCTTGAGATCATCGAGATGGAGCTGATGCTGGCCGACCTGGAGAGCCTGGAAAAGCGCCTACCAAACGTCGAGAAGCGCGCCAAGAGCGGCGGCGACAAGGACATGATCCAGACCCTGCGCCTGATCAACCTGGCTCTGGAGCAGCTGCGCGCCGGCCGCCCGGCCCGCGCCGCCCAGATTGACAAGGAGGACGCCAAGGCCTGGGCCATGCTGCAGCTGCTGACCTCGCTGCCGGCCCTCTATGTCTGCAACGTCGAGGAAGCCAGCGCCGACAAGGGCAACAAGTTCTCGGACCTGGTGGCCGAACGCGCCGCGCGCGACAACGCCAAGAGCGTGGTCATCTCGGCCCAGATCGAGAGCGAAATCGCCCTGCTCGATGAGGAAGAGCGCGCCGAGTTCCTTGAGACCCTGGGTCTGCAGGAACCGGGCCTCAATCGCCTGATCCGCGAAGCCTACAGCCTGCTGGGCCTGCAGACCTACTTCACGGTCGGCCCCAAGGAAGCGCGGGCCTGGACAATCCCGGTCGGCGCCACCGGCCCACAGGCCGCCGGCGTGATCCACACCGACTTCGAGAAGGGCTTCATCCGCGCCGAGACCATCGCCTTCGACGACTACGTCAAGCTGGGCGGTGAAAACGGCGCCAAGGAAGCCGGCAAGATGCGGTCGGAAGGCAAGGAGTACGTCGTCAAGGACGGCGACGTGATGCACTTCCGCTTCAACGTCTAAGCGGTCAGTATGCCAACGGCCGG
>NCDQ01000529.1 GCA_002280275.1 Caulobacter vibrioides
GGGAGCGGCGGCGAGCTTCCCGTGAGGCGATGAACCGCGCAACCCACAAACGAAAAGCCCCCGGCCTGGGAGGACCGGGGGCTTCGTGGGATCTTCTGGGAAAGAAGCTTAGTTCTTGGCTTGGTCGACCAACTTGTTCTTGGCGATCCAGGGCATCATGCCGCGCAGGCGAGCGCCGACCTCTTCGATCTGGTGCTCGGCCGAGCGACGACGCGTGGCCTTGAAGCTGGGCTGGCCCACGGCGTTCTCCAGCATGAAGTCGCGCACGAACTTGCCCGACTGGATGTCTTCCAGCACGCGCTTCATCTCGGCCTTGGTTTCCGGCGTAATGATGCGCGGACCGGTGACGTACTCGCCGTACTCGGCCGTGTTCGAGATCGAGTAGTTCATGTTGGCGATGCCGCCTTCGTACATGAGGTCCACGATCAGCTTCAGCTCGTGCAGGCACTCGAAATAGGCCATTTCCGGCGCGTAGCCGGCTTCAACCAGGGTCTCGAAGCCGGCGCGAACCAACTCGACGGTGCCGCCGCACAGAACGGCCTGCTCGCCGAACAGGTCGGTCTCGCACTCTTCGCGGAAGTTGGTCTCGATGATGCCCGAGCGGCCGCCGCCGATGGCGCTGGCGTAGGCCAGGCCGAGGTCCAGCGCGTTGCCAGTGGCGTTGTGGTGCACCGCGATCAGGCAGGGCACGCCGCCGCCCTTCTGGTACTCGCCACGCACGGTGTGACCGGGGCCCTTCGGCGCGACCATCAGCACGTCGATGGTGTCCTTAGGCTCGATCAGGCCGAAATGGACGTTCAGACCGTGGGCGAACAGCAGGGCTGCGCCGTCACGGATGTTGGGGGCGATCTCGTTCTTATAGATTGCGGCCTGATGCTCGTCGGGCGCCAGGATCATGATCAGGTCGGCCCAGGCGGCGGCTTCGGCCACGGTCATGACCTTCAGGCCTTCGCCTTCGGCCTTCTTGGCGGTCGGCGAACCGGCGCGCAGCGCGACGGCTACGTTCTTGATGCCCGAGTCCCGAAGGTTGAGCGCGTGGGCATGGCCCTGGCTGCCATAGCCTACGATGGCGATCTTCCGGTCCAGGATGCGGGCCAGATCAGCGTCGCGGTCGTAGTAGACGCGCATGTTTTTTCTCCAGGACTGGTCAATCGGGGCCGCTCGGCGCAACGGCAAAGCGACAAAGGCCGGGCGTTTGAGCGTTTTTTTGCCGTTTCGTCAAGGCGAAGCCGACAGAACGCAGAAATGCGACGACCTTCGCGGCCCCTTTTACGCGCTCATGAAGACCCGCGCTATGCGGCGCCGCACGCAGTCCCCTTTCGCAAACGCGAAAATTCGCGCCAGGAGACCCGCCAAATGAAAAGGGCGGAAGCTCTCGCCTCCGCCCCCTGAGGGTCGTCAGTGATCCACTGTCACCAGAACAGGTCGTAATAGACGCTCAGGATCTGGCCGCTCCACACGTCGACCAGCACCGCGTTGTCGCCGACCCGGATCCACTCGCAGCCGATCGGCGGCTGCGGCAGGTCATAGCGCCAGTAGTCCAGATAGTAAGACGGCGTGTACCAGCCGTACGGCAGGTAGTCGCCAAACGACCAGGCACGGGCGTACCAGCCGCTGGGATAGCGGTAGGCCGGAGCGCGGTAGCGCTGAACCGACCGGAAGCTCGGACGATAGTAGCCACGATCATAGTGCTGACGCCCCCGATCGCGGTCACGATACTGGCCCGAGCCGGGGCGACGGTCGTCGCGGTCCCAACCGCCT
>NCDQ01000530.1 GCA_002280275.1 Caulobacter vibrioides
GTGTACTTATAACCGAATCGGATCAAGAAGATTCGTGAAACTATATTTCTTGGTTCGGATGGAACTTATTTGAAATATCGCAAACCGGCCGCCGGTCAGCGACCGAACACGATCGCCACGAACATCCGCCACTGCCGGCGCAGCGTTCCCCGAGGCTCGCGCGGCCTTCCGGCCCGCGCCCGCGCCGCATCTCCTTCAGCCAGCCGCGCAAGCCCCAGCAGCGGCCGGAGCGGTGCCGGAACCGGGGTGGGAACCTCCGAGTCGGCACCGGCCCAACGCCGACCCAACGCCGGGCCAGACCCCGAAATATCCCCGAATAGCCGCGCCGCCCAGCCGAACAAATGGCCACCTCCGGCAATATACTCAGGCGGCACATCGTCATTGCCGATCAGCCCGATCCAGCGATCCTCCAGCCCTGCCAGCTCGGCACCGCTGATCCCAGCGGGGAGCACATGCGCCGCCAGCGCCTGCAGCAATGGCTGCGCCGGCACTTTGGCTTTATCAAGCGATTCCAAGGCCTCACGCCACCAGGCGAGGCGAATGGCTCCCACCATCGGCTCGCTGGTGGTCGCCACGACCTGGGCCATCTCGAGGTCGAGTGCGAACAGCGCCATCAGCCCCGGCCGCACGGCAGCCGGAGCATAGAGCGCGCACAGATATCGATCATGATCCCGCAGCCGCACATCGGCCGCCACAAGATCATCTGGCAATAAACTCAATGGCTTGCTCAGGCCGGACCCATCCGATAGGCACACAGCTTGTTGCCATCGAGATCCCGGAAATAGGCGCCGTAAAACGCCTGCGGCCCCTCCTCACCCCGCACCCCAGGCGCACCCTCATCATTGCCGCCAGCCGCAATCGCAGCAGCGTGGATAGCATCCACCGCAGCCCGGCTATCCATGCTCAAGGACATCATCGTGCCATTGCCAGCGCTCGCCGGCTTGCCATCATAAGGCGTGCCAATCGCCAGCATCGGCTGGCCAAATTTCGGGCCATAGGCGACCCCGCCACTGGGGAAGGTCATGAGCCGGCCAATGCCGACAGCGCCAAGCACGGCATCATAAAAAGCATGCGCCTTGGGCATGTCGTTGGTGCCGAACATCGCATAACCGATCATCGCGTCTCTCCCGTTTGCGTTTGTGCTGCAAGTCTAGCGCCTTGGCGGACTGGCCGCCAGTTCCTGCATTTGCGCCGGCGCCCACAAGGCCCCATATCGGGCCTATGAGCGTAGCCTTCACCAAGGAATCCGATGCCGAGAGCGTCGCTGCCGATCTGCCGGACCGGCCGATTCCAGCGCACGCCAACCTGGTGACCATCGCCGGCCTTGCAGCGATTGTATCCGAGCTCGCCACCGCCCGCGCTGCCTATGCCGCAGCCCAGGCCGGAGACAGCATCAGCGCTGACCGGAGTGCCATGGCCCGCGCCACGCGGGATCTGCGCTATTGGGCCGCCCGCCGCGCCTCGGCACGCCTGGTGGAGGGCAAGCCCGCCGATGGCAGCGCCGGTTTCAACACGGTTGTAAGCTTCGAGCGAGCCGACGGCCGCCAGCAGAGCTTCCGAATCGTGGGGGATGACGAGGCAGACCCAACCGCGGGAAGCATCTCCTGGGCCTCCCCGATCGCCAGGGCGCTCACTGGCAAAGCCGTCGGCGAGACGGCAATGCTGCCGGGCGGGGAAGCCGAGATCCTGAGCGTCGAATAGTCCCTAGCGCAGCTTGCCCTGCCAAATCGTTTGTTTTGGAAGCTACTTCTTTTACCATT
>NCDQ01000531.1 GCA_002280275.1 Caulobacter vibrioides
ACAAGATCACCGCACCGATGCTGATCATCTATGGCGACATGGACCGGTTCATCGACCAGCCTCAATCACTGTTCGGAGCGCTCTATCGGCAAAACAAGGACGCGGTCTTTCTGACCTATCGCGGCGAGGGTCATGTCATCTCCTCGCCGGCCAATGTGCGAGACCAGTATCAGCGCATCTTCGCCTTCCTGGACGAGACCCTGGCTGTGAGACCTGCCGCCTCGTCGCCCGCTACCCCGGCGCCGGCGTCCCCCACGCCGACACCGAGGCCCCAGGCCGGCCAGCCCCTCTAGGCCGACTGGGCGTTGGAGGCCTGGAGCGGCCAATGGCGGGTCCAGGCCTCCATCGAAAGAAGGATGAAGACCTGAGAGGCGAAATTGGACCAGATCATCTGGTCGGCGCTCAGCGCCTCGTCCACCCGCTTCAGGTCGAGCAAGCCCATCTGCGCCAATCGGCCTTCCAGCAGGAACGGTCGCAGCGCATCCAGACTGGCGGCGAGATTTTGCAGGAAAAAGCGGGTGACGTCGCCCTTCGATCCGCGCGCCAGGATGGAGGGTGGCAGGCGATCTGCAAAGGCGCGCCGGGCGAACGGCCGGTTGAGCGTCCCGATTGCCAGGACGCCCGCCGGGACGGCCAGACAGTATTCGACAACCGGCTGGCTCATCAGGGGATCGACCACATCGGCGACCTGATGATGGCGGGTGTCGCCAAATGCGCCCAGCCCGTTGACGATCATCAGGATCTGCAACTGTTTGGCTGGGCCCACGGCCTTGGCCTGCGCCAGCCAGGGATGTAGGGCGGCGGGGCGGGCCGCCACCGCGTCGGACAAGAACCTCTGGACGCCGCCCCCGACGGTCAGGTCCTGTGGCGCCAGACCTCGCCGTAGAATGGACCAGACCGTCGTACTCTGACGCCGTGCGAGGACGTCCAGAGCCGCCAGCGGCGAGCCGGCCACGCCTTTCAAGACGTCGCGAACCAGGCTGGGGTGGGCCGGCTGATAGAGGACCCCGTCCCCGCCCGAGCCCGTAAACAGCATATCGATGTCCGGCGCCGCCAGGCGCTCGGCGAGATCGAGGTCATGATCGGGATCGCCCCCGGCATAGTTCAGGCGCATGCCGCCCGCCCCCGCTACGAACTTGTCAGGCGTCAGCTCCAGTTGCTCGCGCTCGACAACCACCAGCGGGACCCCAACCTGGTCGGCCAGATCCTGGGCAAAACCGCGCTCGTCGCCTTCCTTCTCCGGATAGGCGTGGTTGAGGCCATAGCACACCGGCGCGGCGACCTTGGCCAGACTTGTGGCGACGATCGCGGAGTCTAGACCGCCAGACATCTCGCATAGAATGCCGGCCCGTCCCTGCGCCCAGGCCGCGACGACCCCGTCGACGACCTGACGCAGATCCGCTGGATCGGCCTTCGAGCTCGCCCGCCGGACAAAGGCGGCCGGCGACCACAGAGCGGGCCCTCGGCCGCTGGCGTCCGCCAGCACGCCAGGCGGGTACGCGTGGACGCCGACCAGCGGGCAAGTCAGGCTGGCCAGGTTCTTCTGCCGCAAGATTTGGGCGACCGCGTCGGGATCGAGCGCCAAGTCGATGGGCCACAACGCACGCATGTCCGGAAGCCGCGAGCCGATGAACCGCAAGGCGCCCCGGCGCCAGCCGAGGGCGTTCAGCGCGCCGAGCGGATCGCGCAACACCCGGGCCGGGCCTCGATCATCATTGAAAATGGCGACGTAGCGGCCAAAGCCTCGGTCAACGAGACT
>NCDQ01000532.1 GCA_002280275.1 Caulobacter vibrioides
GTTCAAACTTTGGGCTATAAGGAAGGCCTTGATGCGGTATCCGGCCATGAAGGCCAGCGACGCCTCAAAGAAGTCCAGCCGCCCCAGGGCCGGGAACTCGTCAAGCATCAGCAGCAGCGGCCGGCGGGTCCGCGCAGCCTCGAGGCCTTCGGTAAGTCGTCGGCCGATCTGATTGAGTACGAGGCGGATCAGAGGCTTGGTTCGGCTGATATCCGAGGGCGGCACCACGAGGTAAAGGCTGACCGGCTTGTCGGACCCGACGAGGTCGCCGATGCGCCAATCACAACGGGACGTCACCGCCGCGACGACAGGATCTCGGTACAAGCCCAAGAAGCTCATGGCCGTGGAGAGCACCCCGCTGCGCTCGTTGTCGCTCTTGTTGAGGAGCTCGCGCGCCGAGCTGGCCACCACGGGGTGGACGCTTTCGCCAAGGTGGCGCGTCGTCATCATCGCGCGTAGCGTTGTCTCGATTGGGCGCGAGGGATCGGCCAGGAAGTTTGCCACGCCAGCCAACGTCTTGTCGGCCTCGGCATAGAGCACGTGCAAGATGACGCCGACCAAAAGACTGTGGGAGGTTTTCTCCCAATGGCTTCGGCGCTCTAGGGCGCCCTCCGGGTCCACCAGAATGTCAGCGATATTTTGCACGTCCCTCACTTCGGTCGGGCCGCGTCGCACTTCCAAAAGCGGATTATACGCGTTGCTGCTGGCGTCGGTGGGATCGAACCGCAGGACGTGCCCGAACTTCGCGCGGGCGCCGGCCGTGAGTTGCCAATTCTCGCCCTTGATGTCGTGAACGACGGTGGAACCGGGCCACACCAACAAACTCGGCACGACCAAGCCCACGCCCTTGCCGCTGCGTGTAGGAGCGAAGCACAGCACGTGTTCTGGACCGTCGTGGCGAAGGTAGTGGTCGCCGTGCCGGCCCAACATCACACCGTTATCGCCGAGCAGGCCAGCCGATTTGATATCGGCGAACTCAGCCCAGCGCGCCGAGCCGTACGTCGTCACTTTCTTGGCTTCGCGAGCGCGCCAAATCGACATCGTAATGGCGACCGCGACGCCAAGCAGCGCGCCAGAGGCTGCGATGAACCCTCCGCGCAGAAACACCGAGGGCGCGTAGGCGTCGTAGATGAACCACCACACAAAGAAGGCTGGCGGCGGATAGATCGGCAAGGCGCCTAGCCGTAGCCAAGGTGGTCCCAAACCGGGCTGATATGCCAACTGCCACGCCGTCCATTGCGTGGCGCCCCAGACGCCCGCGAGCGCTAAGGCGCCGATCAGCAGGATTTGGCCCCAGAGTATTTTCTGACCGTTCATTTGCTTGCACCTTCAAAGTCCAAGCCCGCGCTTTTTTCCCAGCGACCAGTCCATCCCGCCGCTGGGCGTAACCGTCCCCCTCACCTCCTGGCCAAGATAAGCGTCAAGCGATCGGGTCCACGGGACCAGCTGGAACCCAAGGCCGTCCTCGATCATGGCGAAACGACCCGAAACCAAATCCAACCGTCGGCTATAGAGCCCTGCGACCATGTCGCCCTTGCTAGCCTCGATGTAGGCCGCCCCCGTCTCCGCTCGGAGGTTGGCGGCGACCCGTTCCAGTTCTCTTCCCCGAAGCGTGGCGATCAGATTGCCGACGGGCCTCCACGCGCTGTCTGACCGGCTGGCCAGACCGATGCGCTCCAGATGGGCCCGCCGCTCGTCGAGCGCCGTTCGCACCTCCTGGCCAAACCCGGCTTGAGCGAGCGCGTGAGGCTCGCGAG
>NCDQ01000533.1:0-717 GCA_002280275.1 Caulobacter vibrioides
CGCGAAGGTCGAGGCGTTCAGGCCATGGTCGCAGACCGTGACCAGATAGGCGTCCAGCGCCCGGGTCTCGGCGTCGCTGGCCGGCTGGCCGCGTGTCATTCGCAGAATGTCGGCGGCGTGCGACAGGGCGGGATCCGGCGCAACCGGCGCCTTGCCGGCCGCGACGCGCAGCACGGCGGGGGTAAAGACGGCGGGGGCAGCCAGCAGCAGCAGGGCGGTGGAGAGATCATCACTGTCGGGCAGGCGGGCCAGCAGGGCGCGCATGGCCTCGACCGGATCGCGCCTGGCGAGGGCCTCGTCCAGCGCCGCGACCTCGGCGAACACCTTGACCCGCGCGGCGCCGAGGGCCGGGGCCAGATCTGCCGGCAGGTCGTCGAAAAAGCCGTCGAACAGCAGGTGGGCGGCCTGCTCGAAGGGGGTGTGGCCGGCCAGATCCTCGACGGCATAGCCGCGAATGACCAGGCGGCCGTGCGCGCCGTCGACGTCGGACAGAACGGTGTGGGCGGCGATCACGCCTTCAAGCCCGTGGGCAAGACCTTGCGACATTTGAGGTCTCCTTTCGCCGCACAATCCGCGCCGCCGTCGCTTGATCGTCAATCTTGATCAATATAATCAATCTATATGGCGAATGACTGGCTGGACGCGGAACAGGTGCTGGAGCGGCTGGAGATCCGGCCCCAGACCCTCTACGCCTATGTCAGCCGGGGCCGGATCGAA
>NCDQ01000533.1:755-2511 GCA_002280275.1 Caulobacter vibrioides
GCCGCCGCTCACCCGGATGATCCTCGCCGCAGCCTCTATCGCGCCTCCGACGTGGCCGCCCTGCATGCCCGCAAGGCCCGGGGCCGCCGCGCCGCCGATGTGGCCGCCGAGGCCATCGCCTGGGGCGAGCCGGTGCTGGCCTCGGCGATCACCACGGTGGCGGGCGGCCGGCTCTGGTATCGCGGCCGCGACGCGGCGGTGCTGGCGCAAGACTACACGCTGGAACAGACGGCGCGGCTGCTGCGGGGGGGCCATGGCGCGGCGCTGAAGGCGGCGCGGGCCGGGGATGTCGTGGCCGGCGAGACCGCGCGCGCCCGCCTCTTCAACGCCCTGGCGCTGCGGGCGGGGACGGAGGCTCCGGCGAGGGGACGGGCGCCCCTGGCCCTGGCCATGGAGGCCGCCAGCCTGCTCGACGCCGTGGTCGACGCAGCGGCGGGCGAGGTGACCGAAGGTCCCGCCCATCAGCGGCTGGCGCGCGCCTGGGGCGTCGATGCGGCGGGCGCCGACCTGCTGCGAACGGCGCTGGTGCTGCTGGCCGACCACGAGCTGAACGCCTCGACCTTCGCCGCGCGTGTGGCGGCCTCGACGGGTGCGTCGCTGTCGGCGGCGGCCCTGGCCGGGCTCTGCGCCCTGTCAGGCCCGCTGCATGGCGGCATGGCGGCGAGGGTCGAGGCCTTTGTCGCCGAGGCGGATCGGGCGGGCGCCGCCAGGGCCGTGAGCGCCCGCCTGGCGCAGGGATCATCGACGCCAGGCTTTGGGCATCCGCTCTATCCAGATGGTGACCCCCGGGCGCGGGCCTTGCTGGCGGCGTTCGAGCCGCCCGCCCTGCTCGCGGACCTGCGGCGGGAGACCGAAGCGGCGACGGGCCAGCCGCCCAATATCGATTTCGCCCTGGTGGGTCTGGCGCGAGCCCTGGCCCTGCCGACCGACGCGCCGTTCATCCTGTTCGCCGTGGCGCGCACGGCCGGGTGGCTGGCCCATGCGATTGAGCAGGGACAGACCGGACGGCTGATCCGGCCCCGGGCGCGGTATGTGGGCGCGGCGCTGGTGGCGGGGGCTGGCGGGGGTTCAGGACAGGCGTGAAGGCGGCGGCGGTGCAGGCTGTCGGCGCGGGAAGCGGTCGGTCGGAAGGTCGGAGAAGGGCGGATTGCGACCTTCGCGCACTCAGTTCACCTTGGGCACCTTCAGGGGAATTTCTAAGTGAAATATCTGCAGGCGTATGACTCCTACCTCAAGCGCTTGGGTCAGAGCGGAGCGCAAAAGCCCGGTATCGCCTCAGTCGGCTTTGGGCCCATATTGCTTGTGACTATTCCATTCGGTGTTGCGACAGTGATTGTCACGGCAACTTTTGCAGCCCTCGGCTGGACAGGCCCAGTAGGCACCACGCTGAAGTTGCTCATTTCATTGGCCCTGTTGGTTGCCTTGTTCTACTCGGGCTTTCGCGTTGTTCACTACCGAGCACAAAGCCGCAAAGGTAAGTGACGCGGCTCGTCCCAAGCGGACGTTCCCAAGGCATGTAGTGGGTCGAAAGCGGTCTTTGGCTCAATGCGCATAAGCGGACGCCCCGCGCGTCCCGCTCATCCTTAAATCTCTTGGAGGCTACAGCGTGCGGGTCTGGAAAGGTCAGTCAAGGCCCGGTCTGCGACCGGCCGCTCCGCGGCGACGCGGAGCGTCGGCCTTGAGTGACCTTTCCAGACCCGCGATCGTCTCGCCGTGAGATTTAAGGATGGCTCCCTTCGGCGCGAAGAGGGGCGGG